>JAQXDJ010000383.1 GCA_029251425.1 Vicingaceae bacterium | reverse complement strand
TTTTCTAGTGTTGAACACCTGTTTAGTAGAAAACTCCTTCCATGATGAATAACCTACTGGACCATGATACGTTACTAATCCTGTTTTATCTGTAATGGCAATCAGCAGAGACGTAATATCAGAATACCCCATAATAATTTTAGGATTCTGCTGTATTAGCTTATAATCTAATTTATCTAATATTCGGGCACAACCCCAACCACCACGCATGGCTAAAATTGCATTTACAATATCATCTTCAAAAAATTGATGAAGTTCTTTAGTTCTAAAATCATCAGAACCTGCTAAATATCCTGTTTGCTGATTAAGTGTTTCGCCCCTTACAGTCTTAAAACCAAGTTCAGCCAAGCGTTTTTCGATTTTTGTAATATGTGATTTATTGAAAATAGCCCCCGCAGGAGCAGTTAAGGCAATGGTATCTCCTTTACGCAAAGCCTTTGGTATTAATTTTTGTATTGATGAGGTTTGTTCAGCACTAGAAAAAGAAGAAAGCGTAGTTGTACCTAAAGTTAATAGACTTGCGTTTTTTATAAATTTTCTTCTTTTCATATTATTAATTTGTTCTCGATACTATTTTTCTCCATTATATTACAAAAAATCACTCGAACTGACATTACCCTAATCACTTCATAAACTCAGATTTTTTGATGAAAAACCTTATTCGTTGATAGCCTAAATATGTATTTAATCATCACACCTTGTACACTCTACAGAATCAACAGCTTTTCTTAAAAAGCGTAATAAATGGAGCATTTGTGTATGTGCTTTTCGTTTACCGTATTTAACCGTTGAAAAAATTGAGCCAAAAACAAAAATCGAAAATGGAATAATCCAGATTAACGATAAATCATCACTCACTTGCCATTTAGTTAACGCCCAAATTCCACCAAATAAACCTATCATAATAGTTCCTATATAAAAAAACATAAACATGGTCCACACTTTATCATTTGGTCCGATTACACCCCTTACATAAAGTTTATTATCATATTCATCCCATTCAAAACTTAAATTCATGACCGGTGACCAATAGTGTTGTTCTTTTGTAGCTAATTTTAATCGAACATTATGCATTTGTAATGATGACCTTACAGACTCATCTTTTTCCGCTTCAGACAAAATCAGTTTCATTAAGTCTTCTTTAGGTTCTGGTGATTCTAGCTTAAACCTTGGTTTAATTTTACCAATGGCGGTATCATCCAATTTATTAAATGGCATGTGTAATAGTTTTTGAGATGTACTAATATACGGAATTCAAACCACAAAAAAACCCAACTCAGCTATCTGAATTGGGTTTAAATAAGTCAATTAAGTTTATTTTTCGCTAGGGTGTTGATTCTTGAATTTGATAAACAATTCAGTCATCTCTGCCATTTTATCTTCTAAGTCTTTCATTTGAACCTCATGTGTTGTATCTTCTTGAGCATCTAATAATTGCATTTCTGCTTTAGCCTCATCCATACCTTCCATAATTACACCAATAAATAAGTTCAAGAAAATCATAGTACCAATTAGCACAAACGATACAAAGTAAGTGATACTTAATGCCGACTGAGGTGTAGAATTTAAACATAAATCCATATTACCATCATATCCATAATTTTCACAACCGAACATATTGATATACATAATATCCGTCCAATCCTCAAGAGTCACTACCCTAAAGAGGGAGAGCATTGATGTTTGTAAATCAGAGTAATGAATTGGATCATTGTC
>JAQXDJ010000375.1 GCA_029251425.1 Vicingaceae bacterium | reverse complement strand
ATTACCAATATTAGGAGCAATATTTTTAACCTAAGTTAAGGGGGGAAGACGCACTCTAAAGGAAATGTTAAAGTTTATTTTATGGTTATCCCGTTTTCGGTTGATAACCATTTTTTGTTATTTGGAGCAATAGTAATTGCATTTACAAAGTTGTTCTGTAAATTAGAGTTATTAGAATTATAGTGTATCCAAGCATCATTACTGTAATCAAAATGACTTATTCCTTGCCCAGCCATTCCTATCCATATGTTGTTATTTGTTTCAAGCGTTGTAGCTCTAACTAAATTTAATGGTAAGTCTGAATTTTGCATATCATAATTTGTCCAAATTGTATTTTCAATTCTAGATAATCCACCATTACTACCAATCCATTTTACATTGTTGTTATCTATTGTAAGGCTATATACATTACTGTTTGGTAATGGAGAGTTCCCAGCGCTATAATTAGTGAAGTTTGTACCGTCAAACATAGAAATTCCTGAAGCTGTTGCTATCCAAATGTTTCCAAAATTATCAGCTTTTACAGAAGAAACAGAATTATTAGGTAAATCAGAGTTTGAAGGGGTGTAAATTGCCCAATTTGCACCATCAAATTTTGCTAAACCACCACCACTAAAAGTACCAACCCATAAACTTCCTGAAGGATCTATCCCCATACTTCTTATTTTATTAGAAGGTATTGGTGAATTGCTAGTGTTGTATATAGTCATTACTCCATCAAAACTTACTAATCCATTGTCTGTAGCTATCCAAGTAGTTGTGCCATTAGTAAGAGTGTAATTTATTTTATTAGAGGGTAATGAAGAATTAGTAGTGGTTAAAGTATTCCAATTAGATCCATCAAAAGTAGTGTAGCCATTTTCGGTAGAAATTTTAGCTACATTACCATCAAATTGAATGTGGTTGATAAAGTTACTTAATAGACCAGTGTTAGACGTATCATATATTTTACTGAAGACTTCGGTTGGAGTTGTTTCTTGGTCTTCCTTGGTTTGAGGAACTACTGTAGCTTCTTTTGAGCATGAAGAAATTATAAATACTATTAAGGATATGTATAGATAGCTTCTTTTCATAAGAACTTTAATTCAGTGTGAAGTTACTAAAATCAAAGCCATTTAACAAGTCCGTTAATTCCATTCGTTTTTTTCCGGCTATCTGTAACTCTAAGATATTAATAAAACCAACTTTAACTGCTACCTTTAATTCTTTTTTCGAAATAATTAAGTCTCTTTTTTCGTAATTGTGTTCTTCTCTAATTATTTCAGTTTTGAAAATTTTACAAGAAACAATCTCTCCAGTTTCTTTGTTTTTAAATTCTGTAAAAGCAGTAGGGTAAGGACTTAACCCTCTAATATGGTTATGTATTTCATCTATTGATTTGTTCCAATCAATCTTACAAAAAGGTTTAAAAATTTTAAAGGCTTCTTTTAGTTCTTGATTTTCATTTTGAGGTTGAGAAGCTATTTTTTCATTTTCGATATCTTGAACCGTTTTAAGAACTAAGTTAGATCCAATATCCATTAACTTATCATGTAACTCTCCAGCGGTTTCATTTTCTTCAATGTTTACTTTTTCTTGTGCAATAATATCTCCTGTATCTATTTTGTGTTGTAAAAAGAAGGTAGAAACACCTGTTTCTTTTTCACCATTTATAATTGCCCAATTTATTGGCGCAGCTCCTCTGTATTGAGGTAGGAGAGAAGCGTGTAAATTAAATGTGCCTAAAGTTGGCATATTCCAAACAACTTCTGGCAACATCCTAAAAGCTACAACAATTTGAAGGTTAGCATTTAATGTTTTTAATTCTGTTAAGAATTCTTCCGCTTTTAAATTAGTAGGTTGTAATGTTTTTAAACCATTAGCATCAGCATATTTTTTCACTGCCGATTGGTTTATCTTTTGTCCACGCCCTGAAGGTTTATCTGGAGCAGTAATAACTCCAACAATGTTATAATTGTTTTCAACTAATATTTTTAACGACTCCACAGCAAAATCTGGAGTGCCCATAAACACTATTTTTAGGTCTTTAATCATAATCACAAAGATAAAAGAAGTAATTTGAAATAAGAATTATTTTATTGGTATGATTGAGTGTAAAGAGGTCTATTTACTACTTGAGTTAAGCTCCCATCTGATTGAATGGTATGTATGTAATGTATTATACCTCCAGAAGTTATGATAATACCATCTTCTTTTGCTTTTTTAACCTCCCAATTTAACCAGCTATTGGAGACTTCTTTATAAAAAGGTTGATAATACATTTGGTATTGGACAAAGTTTTGCCAACATTCTTGTTGGTAATATGGAATTAAGCTCCCGTCAATATTCCACTCTTTTCTGCTATGTATTTCAACAAATGAACCATCTGGTTTTGTACCAAATACTTGTATCCATCCAACTTCTTTATTAGCATCAGGAGCATATAAAAGCCAACCTTGGTCAAATAATGCTGTATTAGCAATATTAGTAGCTAAGAAACTGTTTAATTGAAATAACCAAGGAGTATGAGTGGCACTTTGCCAAGAACAAATGAATATAAGCAAGCCAATTAAACCAGATTTTATAATATTATAAGGATAGTGTGGTGAATTTTGAATTGGTAATGGTTTCCAGTTATACCGTTCCCAAAACCCTTTTGGTATCATTGCAATTGCCCATGCTGTTGTAATTAATGGGAGGAAACCAAAACTTAAGAATATAGCAATTCCCCAATGAAATAATAGAATTGAAACAACAACTACAGTTCTGATTTTTGTCCAAAACATTGGTGTTAGAATGAGTAATGCTAGAAGTATTTCAAAAGGTCCTGTTATTTTTGTAATAATGTAACACAAATTATCAAATTGACTAATCCAGTTAGCAGTTGAAGCATTTATCCATAAATCTTCCATCATGGCATACTTCATGGCAATCCCAGTGGTCCAAGTTTCTCCAGTTTTTGGAAAACCATTAAAAAAATAAATGAGTGAAATTTGCATTAAAAATGCAAAAGAGGCCATTTTTGAAATTCTCAATTTTTGAAAATCACTTTGTTTATTATCTACCGAAAAATAATGATTAAGAGGTAGGAAAATTCCCCAGAAGACTAAGCAAAGTAACATCCTGTCGTCAGTTTCAACAACAATACTAGCTCTGTGCTGTATAGACATTAAAAAGAAGAAACTTAAAATAGAAGCCAACCTTGTTTTAAATCCAACTAATAAAGCAGTATAACTAAGCCCAGCAAGAATAAAGAATAACGCAACAAATTGTTTTGAGCCCGATATAAATAACGGTGATATTGGAGTAAGAGCTGTGTATCCATCAGAGTTACCTATTTTTTCAGCTAATGTCCGAGGTAAAATACCATTGTCAGTATAAAACGCTTCTATATTTAAAAACCTAAAAAAGATTAAATCTAGAATTAAAATTATTC
>JAQXDJ010000373.1 GCA_029251425.1 Vicingaceae bacterium | reverse complement strand
GTAAATGCTTTTGGAGACACTTTAAGTATTTCTAAATTAAGATACTTAATATCTAAAATTCGTTTTCATAAAGCTAATGGAGACAGTGTTTTAATTGACGGGTACAATCTTGTTGATGTTACAAATGCAACAAACTTATCTTACCCAACTACTGTTAACGTACCTGTAGGTTCTTATACAGGAGTTAGCTTTAATTTTGGTTTTGATTCAGTTGATAATCAAGGAAACTATATTGACTTGAACTCTACAAACTGGAATTGGCCAGGAATGCTTGGTGGTGGATATCACTTTATGCAAATGGAAGGAAAATACAAGCATCAAGGAAATGACTCTATATATGCTTATCATAACGGAACTGCAAGAGTTAGTATGGGTGTTTTTGAACAAAACTTTTTCAATGTAAATTTAGGAGCTGTTACATTAACTAAAGCAGCTGTAAATATGGAAATAGAGATGAACATTTCAGAATGGTATAAAAATCCTAATACTTGGGATTTAAATGCACTACATGCGCCATTAATGCCTGTTTACAATGCACAAAAAATGATGAAAGAAAATGGTCCTAGCACTTTTAGTATAGGCTCAGTTGTTCAACAATAACCTATTAAATTATAATCCAACCAAGCTAAAATGATTTTATCTTGGTTGGATTTTTTGAAATGAAAAAGATTAATCTATATATCATATTAGTTACTTTAAGTTCAATATTTATTGCTTGCTCCAAAAGTAATGAAGGATGTACAGACCCTACAGCTACCAACTACAATCCAGATGCTAAAGAAGACGATGGATCATGTTCTTATAAGACTTCTGCGAACACAGGAGGACCAACTCCTAGCCCAATAGAAATTCCTCAGCTATTTCTACAAAATATTAACCCACCCATTATACCAAATAATAACCCTCAAACTGTCGAAGGAATTACATTAGGCAGGAAACTTTTTTACGACCCTATTCTTTCTGGAAATGGAACACAAGCATGTGCAAGTTGTCATATGCCAGAGTTTTCTTTTAGTGACTCGGCTAAATTTAGCACAGGAATAACTGGTGCTATGGGAGATAGACAATCAATGCCTCTTTATAACCTAGCTTGGAATTATGGTGAGAAATTCTTTTGGGACGGAAGATCAAACAGTTTAGAAGCTCAAGCATTAGGTCCAGTTATAAACCCTGTAGAAATGAATAATACATGGCCAAATGCTGTGGCCAGTTTACAAGCAACTTCAACATATCCAACACTTTTTGATGCTGCATTTGGGACAACTACAATTGATTCTACCCTTGTAGCTAAAGCTCTTTCACAATTTGAACGCACATTAATTTCTGCTAATTCCAAATTTGATCGTTTTTTATTAGGACAAGAATCATTAACACTTTCAGAAGCCAATGGGTTTGCAATATTTGATGACCCAGACAGAGGAGATTGTGCTCATTGCCACGGAACAGCAAATAACCCTTTATGGACCGATAACTTATTTCACAATAATGGCTTAGATAATGATGCTTCTTTTGTTGATTTAGGTAGAGCGCTAGTAACAGGGGATCCAAATGATAATGCAAAATTTAAAACACCTTCTTTACGTAACTTAATTTACTCTGCACCTTATATGCATGATGGTAGATTTAAAACTTTAGATGAAGTTATTGATCATTACAGTACTGGAGTTACAATTTCTTCTACAATTGATCCTTTAATGGAATTACAAGCAAACGGTGGATCTAATTTAACACCATCCGAAAAAGCAGACTTAAAAGCATTTTTATTAGCATTAAGCGACTCTGAATTTATAAATAACCCTGATTTTCAAGCACCATAATGGAAAATAGAACAATAAAATTAATTTGGGATTTTAAAGGAGATGATGCAGAACAAACTGCAGAACATCACATCATTCATTTAAAAGAATTTAGCATTAAAGAAAAACTAATACTTTCCGATGTAGGCGTTGAAAAAAATAGTGACATTCATTTTATCGCTTTTTTAAATGTAATGGAAAGTGAAGTTTTTTCTGTGCGAGATACTCTTATTCCACATAGAGCAGAAATTGCATAAAAAAAGTCCTTAAAGAATTAAACTCTAAGGACTCTTTGCTAACTTAAAACCTATCTACGAATTTTAAGGAATCTATTTATAATAAAAAGTTGTTATCTCTATGTTCGTGTTTTTGAGCTAAATCTTTTTTAGATTTTAATTTACCATAGCAATCTCCCCCACTTCTTGAGCAGAAAAAAGCTGCAAGCAACAAAACAAATATTAAAACTAAAATTACCATATCGAAATAATTATCAATTTCATCTACAAAAATACACATTTTATCGATAAAAAACATATTAATCTAAGATTTTATTACTTTCATCGGTACATAACGCCAATTTAACATGAAAACCTTATATTTAATCCGTCATGCTGAAGCTGATTGGAAAAAAGCTGAAGAAACTGATTTTGAAAGAACACTAAACAACAAAGGAGTTCAAGATGCTATTTTTATAGCTAAAAAATTAGTTGGACTTAATTTTAACCCTGAACGAATTATTTGTAGCCCTGCTAAAAGAACCACAGAAACTGCAAAATCAATTTGTCATGAAATCGATTATCCAATTCAAAATATTGATTTTGATCTATCAATTTATGAATCGTCTCTCAACAATCTAATTACATTAGCTAATTCGTTATCCAACATTTATAATGAAGTTGCAATTATTGGTCACAACCCTAGTATAACACATTTATCTAATTATTTAACAAACAACTATATTGGAAATATGCCTACTTGTAGCGTTGTAAAAATTGAATTAGAAATTGATACTTGGA
>JAQXDJ010000442.1 GCA_029251425.1 Vicingaceae bacterium | reverse complement strand
GCAGATGGTAATTTGCATAATGCTTATGCCCCTTATTCTAAATTTAAGGTTAGTGCAGTTTGTAAAATGGAAAACGGTACAGTAGTAAAGGGAACAAATCAAGAAAATGGAGCTTATCCATCAGGTTTATGTGCTGAAAGAGTTGCAATATTTGCTGCAAAATCTCAATTTCCTGATCAAAAAGTAGAAAAAATTGTAATCACAACTGAAGAAACAACCTTGTCACCAGTATCTCCTTGTGGAGCTTGTAGACAGGTGTTGATGGAGTATGAACTACTTCAAAATCAGTCAATTGAACTGATAATGAAGTCTGGAGAATCGAAGGTTTGGAAGTTTAAAAGTGTGAAAGATATTTTACCTTTTGCATTTGATGGGGAGTTTTTAAAGTGAAAGGTTGAATTTTAAAGTTTTATTATTATAAATTTGTACGTTAATTTTTAAATTATGGCAAAGAAGACTAAATTTTCTAAGAAGCAATATTTGGACTGGTATAAGTCAATGTACTTAATGCGTAAGTTCGAAGAGAAATTAAGCCAATTATATATCCAACGTAAGTTTGGAGGGTTTTTGCATTTATATATCGGACAAGAAGCAGTAGTTGCTGGAGCAGTTTCGGCTACTAAACCAGAAGATAATATGATAACGGCTTATCGTTGTCATGCTCATCCAATAGGTAAAGGAACTCCAATTAAATATATGATGGCGGAGTTGTATGGAAAAACTACAGGTTTATCGAAAGGTAAAGGTGGTTCTATGCACATGTTTGATGTAAGTAGAAAAGTGTTTGGTGGACATGGTATTGTTGGTGGTCAAATTCCTTTAGGCGCTGGTTTGGCTTTTGCTGATAAGTATAAAGGAAATGATAATGTTACAATGTGTTCTATGGGAGATGGAGCAATTCGTCAGGGAGCATTACACGAAGCGTTTAATATGGCTATGACTTGGAAACTACCAGTAATTTATATTATTGAGAATAACAAGTATGCAATGGGGACTTCTGTAGAAAGAACATCTAATGTAACTGAATTACATAAAATAGGTGCTAGTTATGATATGCCAGGAGAGGCTGTTGACGGAATGGATGTTGAAGCGGTTCATGAGGCTATAGAAAAAGCAGCGAAACACTGTAGGGATGGAAAAGGGCCTTACTTGTTAGAGATGGAAACTTACCGTTTTAAAGGGCATTCAATGTCTGATCCACGTAAGTATAGAACTAAAGAAGAAGAGGCGGAATATATTGATAGTGATCCTATTACTAAAGTTCTAAAAGTAATTACAGATAACAAATATGCTTCTCAAAAGGATTTAGATAAAATCCATGAAGATACAAAACAAGAAATTTTAGATGCGATACAATTTGCTGAAGAGTCTCCATTCCCGGAGCCAGAGGCAATGTATGAAGACATTTATGCTGAAGAATATCCTTTTATTAAAGATTAATAAAACTAGAAGAGAATGGCTGAAATAGTTAGAATGCCCAAGTTAAGTGATACCATGACGGAAGGAGTGGTAGCAAAGTGGCATAAAAAAGTTGGAGATATAGTTAATGAAGGTGATTTATTAGCGGATATTGAAACTGATAAAGCAACGATGGAGTTTGAATCTTTTGTAGATGGAACTTTATTACATATAGGTGTGCCAGAAGGTGGAACTTCTCCAGTAGATACAGTATTGGCAATTTTTGGTGAGAAAGGTGAAGATTTTTCTGCCTTGTTAAATGATGATACACCAGCTGCAACTGAAGTTAAGGAGGAAGCTCCAACAGCTAAAGCTGCTGCGCCAGTAGCTGCTGCAACAATTGATGTTTCTGGAATAAATGCTAATGTTATTAAGATGCCTAAACTAAGTGATACCATGACGGAAGGAGTGGTTGCTAAATGGCACAAAAAAGTTGGAGATAAAGTAGCAGGTGGAGACTTGTTAGCTGATATTGAAACTGATAAAGCAACAATGGAATTTGAATCTTTTGAAGACGGAGTTCTATTACACATTGGTATTGCAGAAGGTGGGAGTGCTCCAGTTGATGAAGTACTAGCAATTATCGGAGATAAAGGTGCTGATTTTGAGACTTTATTAAAGGCAAGTGCTCAAAGTACTCCTGTTGAAGTAAAAGAAGAAGTAGTTGCTCCTGCAGCTAAAAAAGCTGAGGTTACTAAATCACAATCTTCTGCTCCTAAGGTGCAGACTTCAAGTAACGGAAGAATAATGGCTTCACCATTGGCTAAGAAATTAGCTGCAGAAAAAAACATTAACTTATCAATGGTTAGTGGTTCTGGAGATGGAGGAAGAATTATTAAAAGAGATATAGAAAATTATAATGGTGGCGGAGCTACTCAAACTTTTGTTGGAGTAGAAAGCTATACAGAAGAACCAGTTTCTCAAATGCGTAAAGCAATTGCTCGTTCATTAGGAGCTAGTAAGTTTTCTGCACCACACTTTTACTTAACGATGGATATTGATATGGACAATGCTATTGCAGCACGAAAGTCTATCAATGAAGTTGCACCAGTTAAAATTTCTTTTAACGATATGGTAATTAAAGCTGTTGCGGCAGCACTTAAAAATCATCCAGTTATTAATTCTGCTTGGCAGGAAGATACAATTAGAAGAAACGAGCATGTAAATGTTGGTGTTGCTGTATCTGTAGAGGATGGATTATTAGTTCCTGTAGTAAGATTTGCTGATGGTAAAACATTAAGTCAAATTTCTGCTGAAGTAAAAGATTATGCTGTTAGAGCAAAAGCTAAGAAGTTACAACCAGAAGATTGGGAAGGAAGTACATTTACTATTTCTAATCTAGGAATGTTTGGTATTGAGCAGTTTACAGCAATTATTAATACTCCAAATGCTTGTATATTAGCTGTTGGAGGAACTAAGCAAATACCAGTTGTTAAAAATGGAACAGTAGTTCCTGGTAACGTAATGAAAGTAACTTTATCGTGCGACCATAGAGTTGTTGATGGTGTTGCAGGATCTATGTTCTTAAAAGACTTTAAAAAGTATATGGAAAACCCAGTAGTTTTATTGGGTGCTCAGAACATATAAGCAAATAAAGAATCAAATTATAAAGCCTCTTCATTTGAAGGGGCTTTTTTTTGAAAAAATAATTATTCACTAAAAGCGTACTGAATAATATTAGCTCCCATTTTCAGTGCTTTTATTCTGTTTTCTTCAGAATCATTGTGTACCTCTTGGTCTTCCCAGCCATCACCTAAATCGCATTCAAAATCGTAAAAACATACTAATCTTCCTTCGTAAATTAAGCCAAAGCCTTGTGTAGGTTTTTCATCGTGCTCATGTATTTTAGGTAAGCCTTTATTAAAGTCATATTTCTGGTGATAAATAGGGTGGTTGTATGGTATCTCAACAAACTCCAATTCAGGAAAAACTTTTTTCATTTGTGGTCTAATAAACTTGTCCATTCCGTAATTATCAGAAATGTGTAAAAAGCCACCACCAATTAAATAGTTTCTTAGATTTTCTACTTCATCACCATTTAAAATAATGTTACCATGTCCGGTAATGTGTACAAAAGGGTAATTAAATATTTCTTTGTTACCAACATCAACAATAGCTTGTTCTTCGTTAATGTTAGTCTTTAAATTTTTATTGCAGTATTTAATAAGATTGGGTAAAGAGGTTTCTAAGTTGGCATACCAATCACCACCACCATTGTACTTGAGTATCGCTATTTCATAGGTGTTTTGCCCAAATCCAATTATTGGTAAATAAAAAATAAGTAGTAGTATTTCTTTCATTCTTAATCT
>JAQXDJ010000346.1 GCA_029251425.1 Vicingaceae bacterium | reverse complement strand
TCAACGCTTCGTTTCTTTTTAAACTATCAGTAATGTCTAGCTTGGTATTATTTATAATTTCGGCAGTTTGTTTATCTTGGCTAGCTCCTATGTAATCTCCGATTTGTTGTTTAAGATTTGCTCTTAATTTGTAGGCATCTACAAAGTCAGGATAAATTTCAATAACCTTTTCAACATCTTGTCTGGCTAGATTTATTTTTTTTAATCGATTGTAAATTTGTGCTCTGTTATAATAGGCTAAAATATTTTTCGAGTTTAAAAGAATCACCTTGTCGTAATCTGATAAAGCTTTCGAATATTCTTCATCTTCTGAATAAATTAAAGCTCTATTGTAATATGCTGAGGTAGAATTAGGTGAAAGCTCTATAACGGTGTTTAAATCTTTAAGGGCGTCATCTTTGTGGTCTATTTTACTATACACCATGGCACGTTGAAAGTAGGCGTAACTATTTTTATCATCTAAATGTAGTGCCCTTGAAATATCATTTAGTGCAGAATCATAATGAAGTAAGTAGTATTGAGCAGAAGCTCTTCTAACATAAGTATTTGCTTTTCTGGGATTGCTTTTTATGATGATGTTAAAATCGTTAATGGCTTTATAATAATTTTTTAAACCTAATTCAGACATTCCTCTAATAAGATAAATCAATTCTTTATTGTTGTAATATCGCAAAGCTTTTTCGCAGTCAGCAATAGCTTCAGTGTGGTTTTTAAGAGAATTATTTGTGATTGCTCTGTTGAGGTAGATGTTAGAATTAGTAGAATCAATGGATATTGCCATTTCAAAATCTTCAAAAGCACCATCATAATTAAAAAGGCGATCTCTTGTAGATGCTCTAATAATATAGTTATCTATAAAAAGTGGTTTAAGTTTAATGGCTTCAGTAAAGTCATTTTCGGCTCCTATATAATCTCCTAGTTCTAATTTTGCAATACCTCTATAGTAATAAGGCTCATAATTTAAAGGTTCATTATTTATGATGTAGTTAAATTTTTCTATTGCGTTTTTGTATTCTTTTTCTGAAAGAGCAAGTCTACCAATAAGTAGTTTGTTTTCTTTTTTAATTTGCGAAAATAACGAACTAGTATTAACAAGTACTAAAAGTAAAAAAGTAAGCTTTATGAGTAGAGAACTGTTTTTCATTTATTGCAATTTCCAAATCTTTTAACAAAGAAAAAGAAATATTGTTAGCTGATAACAAACCACTATAATTAAAACGTTAAAGAAGTATAATTTACTTTAAGTTGTAAGTGTAAATCATTTTACCATGCGCAACAACTAGGTTGTTTGTGTTGTCGTTGTTAATATCATCAATGCTAAAAGGAGTAGATCCTACAAGAGGAAATCCATCTTCTATTGCTCCATTGGTATTGATAAGATAAATTTTCTTTTCTGTTACAACTCCTATTTTAGTTGTTTTATCAGCTAGTTTAAAAATTTGAGGAGTACGCTTAATGGCAGTTTCAAACTCATTTTCATACAATACTTTTTTCTCAGCATCTAAAATCTTAATTGAATTATTATTCGTAAAAACAAAGTCATTTTGTTTGTTATTGTCAAAATCAAAATAATTAAACTTAGTAGCCGCTTTAGCATCTTCGTTTAATATTAAAGCTGTTTTACCATTTAAAAATAACTGGCTCACATTTCCTAATGAATCGATAGTTGTTAAAACCGTTTTTTCTAAGCTACTTGCATTTTTCAAGTATATAGCATTATCAGAAACAGCTAATTTATTTTCAAGATTTAATCTATCCTTACCATTTCGCTGTATTACTTTTATTTTACCATTTTTTAATGGCACAACAATGTAATCTTTGTTAGCAATGATAAAATGCCAAACCTTTCCTTTAGCAGGGCTGTTTTCCGATTTATATTCCCAACCTTTAGTTTTTGATCCAGTAATATCGTAGTTGTACACCATATTATCATCACACCCAATAATTACTCTATAATTTCTATTGTGTACATAATCTAAGGCGGTTACTTCGTTTGTAGCATTACTCGGTAAACTAACAGGGTATTTTTCTACATTATTGCCATTTCTGTCAATTAAGTATATTTTAGATTTAGTGTTAAAGAGTAATTGCAGTTTATTGTTTTTGTAAACGTCTATTTGCTGTACTTCACCCATAATTGGCTCTTGCAATTGCTTGGTCCAAATAACTTTTCCAATGTTGCTTATCAAATAAATTTTATTGGCATCATCTTGCACAAAAATCTCTTTAGCTTTGGTTTTATGATTGAGCACAATTTTAGGTGCAGAGCTAATGGTAGAATCTAAAGCTAATTCCCATAATGAAGCTGTTTCTTGCTTGTAAATAGGATTGTATTTTAACTGTATATTGTTATAAAACAATCCGTTTTTTTCTGAGCTAACCTGAAATGCTAAAGCTTCAAATTTTCTAAACACTTCAATTTTCTCATCAAATATTGGGAGGTGATCTTCAATAGCGTATTGTTTATATAAGTTAATTGAGCGAGCAACATTGTTGTAAATAAATATGTTGCTACTTGATGATAAATTATCGTTAAACGATTTAAAATTATCGTTGTTACTTAATGTTTTTTCATT
>JAQXDJ010000343.1 GCA_029251425.1 Vicingaceae bacterium | reverse complement strand
AATGAAAAAAGAGAAAAATTGTATTCGAAAAAACTCAATTTATTTAGAGTTAGGAGGGAATGCAGTCTTTTATTCTGTTAATTATGAAAGAATCATTGTAACAACTGATATTGTTCATTTGTCTTTAAGGGCTGGTTATGGAACAACTGTCGAATATTTTGGTCAGTATAGTATTGTTCCTCTTGAGTTAAATTTAATGTTTGGTAAAAAGTTTAATTTCTTTGAAATAGGCTATGGACAGACTATAGCAGCAGAAAATAGTAGGCTTGCAGATGAGGCAGAGCGTATTACGGCATTTAGATTAGGCTAAAGGCATATCTCTGATAAAGGATTAATGGTGCGAACCGGTATTATACCACTGTCAATGGAGGGTGACTTTGAAATATGGTTTGGATTAGGGATCGGTTACGCCTTTTAAAACTACAATTATGAAAAAAATAATATTCTTTTTAATTGTGTCAACTTTTTTGATTTCTTGTGGGTCACAGAATAATACATTAAGTCAGTTTTCAAAAAGAAAATATTTAAAGAAATACAAACCTTCTAAAAAAGTAAAAGATGATCCTATTAATACTTATGCTTTCGAACAAAAAGAAGCGACTGAAGCTGTATATGCAGCTAAAGAAGTTCAACCAAAACGTTTTGTTTTAAATGAAATTGAGGAAGATGATTATGCTGAATTGATTTTGCCTCAAAAGCAGTATGTTGTTCCTTTACAAAGAAGAAAATTTCCTTCTATTTCTAAACTTAAAAACAAATTTGTTTTAGAAGATGAAAAAGAAGTTCCTGCTAAAAGAAAACTGCACTCATGGACAATTGTTACTATTAGCTTGTTAGTGTCGGCACTCTTGTCTCTTAGCCTTGTTTTTTATGCTGAAAACATATTTATATATATTGTTTTCGGTTTTCCTCTATTAATATTGTTTAGTGCTGCTGCAGGCATAACGGCTTTAAATAAAATAAAGAAGTCTCCTGAAAAATATTGGGGAAGAGGTTGGTCTTCGGTTGCTATTGGTTTAGGATTATTAGCAACTGTTTTTTTATCAATGATGATTCAGATGGTAAGAGACCCTCTGTATGGGTCTTAAAATAATTATTCTCTTAACACATTTTAACGTTTCAATTGGAAGTCGGTAAAAATGTTCTACAAGTACTAATTGTGAAGAGATTTATTTGGATATTATCTATTTTAAAAGTCAGTTTTCATCATTGTTTAGTTTGACCAAGTTTTAGATGCTATTTAGGTTTGTAGTGAACTTAAAAACGATAAACTATGGAAGCTACTATCATTATAATTCTGCTTACAATATTAGTATTACCAGTTATATTACTCATTTGGATTAAAACTTCTACGAGTAATTCTATAGGACAAGTAATAAACAAACTAAACGCTTTAATTGTTAAGGTTGACAAATTAGAAATAAGAGAAAAACCGACTGAAGCGATTAAAGACGAAGATGTTTATACGATAAACGAAAGTCTATTAAATTTAATTGAGCCTATTCCAGAGGAGAAGCCTATCGAAAAAGTAATAGAGCCAGTTAAAGAGTTTGTTCCAGAAATAATTCAATCGACTATTCCTGAAAAAGAAATAGAGCAGGCATTTAAAAAAGAAGTACCAAAAGAAGCTCCTATTGTAAAACCAAAAAAGAAAAAAAGAGATCTCGAAAAATTTATTGGTGAAAATCTGATCAATAAAATTGGA
Source organism: Vicingaceae bacterium (assembly GCA_029251425.1). Classification (GTDB taxonomy): domain Bacteria; phylum Bacteroidota; class Bacteroidia; order Flavobacteriales_E; family Vicingaceae. Next base: position 1,988 of record JAQXDJ010000343.1, on the reverse strand, counting down.
ATAGGAATTTTGGTGTTAGGTATTTCGTATTTCGTTCGTTATGCAATTGACCAAAATTGGATTAGTGAAATTGGGAGAGTGGCAATAGGTATATTGTCTGGTGGATTATTAACCTTTATTGCACATAAAATAAGAAAGACTTATACAGCTTTTAGTTCTGTGTTGGTAGGTGGTGCAATGGCAGTATTCTATTATTCAATTTCTATAGCGTTTCATGATTATCAATTGTTTAGTCAGCCAGTTGCTTTTGGTTTAATGGTTGTAATTACTGGTTTTTCAGTATTACTGTCAATTAGTTATGATAGAAAAGAATTAGCTATACTTGGTTTAATAGGAGCATTTACTACACCTTTAATGGTTAGTAATGAAGGTAGTAATTACCAAGTATTGTTTAGTTATTTGGCAATTGTAAATGCAGGAATGTTGGTGTTGGCTTACTTTAAAAAATGGAATGTAGTTAATATTCTTTCTTTGGCTTTAACTGTAGTAATGTTTGGCGGTTGGTTTACTACCAAATTAGTTGGAGTGGTAAATCCTCCTTATGTTGGGGCGTTATTTTTTGCAGCCTTATTTTATGTGATTTTCTTTATGATGAATATCATCAATAATGTTAAAGAGAAAAGAAAGTTTAAAGGTTATGAATTTGGATTGTTGTTATCTGCAACTGCGCTGTTTTATGGGGTGGGAATGACTATACTTTCAATGTCTGGAAATGAAAAGTTTCAAGGATTATTTACAGTAGGATTGGGTGTGTTCAACCTGTTGTTTGCCTTTCCATTATTTAAGAGAAATAAAACCGATAAATCGTTGATATTCTTATTGGTTGGTTTGGTGTTAACTTTTGTGAGTTTGGCAGCTCCTGTTCAATTGTCGGGTAACTATATTACGTTGTTTTGGACTACAGAAATGCTATTGTTATTGTGGTTAGGGCAGAAGTCTAACTTAAAATTTATGAAATTAAGTTCATTAGTTATAATGTGTTTAATGTTGGTGAGTTTAGCAATGGATTGGCAGCAAATCTATTTTGCTTTCGAAACTAAATCATTAGCCATCATTTTTAATAAAGGGTTTTTAACTACTGTATTTAGTATTGTTGGAATGTTTGGATATGCTAAACTATTGAATAATGAAAAGGAGGAAAATTTAATTTCAGGAATAAGTGTTCAATTTATGAAGAACATGTCTAAAATTGCTATAGCAGCTTTAATATATGTTATCGGAATAATAGAGATTGGTTTTCAGGTAGCAGAAAGAATGGATATTTCCGCTTTAGTATCATTAAGTATAATGGGTTATACGTATCTATTTTTGTTAGGGATATGGGCTTATGCAAGTAAAAAAGGAAACTTATTTTTAGAAAAAGGAATTGCTGTAGTTGCTGCTATTCTATTATTTATTTATCCAATAATGAGCGGTTTTGAGCGCGTTATACGTGATAGATTTTTAGAAGGAGATGTTCATTTTGGAAACTTATTCTTCCAGTATTTCAACTTGGTTTTAATAGGAGTAATTTGTTTTCAATTATTTAAACGTGTTAGGCAATGGTTTGGATTAAGATCTGAAGTTGGTACGCTAGCTGTTTGGGGACTTTCAATATTTGGAATAGTTGTGGCAAGTATTCAATTAAACCATTTAACATTGATGCTGTTTTTTGATCAATTAAAAGAAAATGCTCATCTAATAAACAAGCAAACTATAAAAATTGGTTATCCAATAATATGGGGAATAAGCTCATTTTTAATGATGTTAGTAGGGATGAAATATAAGTTCAGAACACTTAGGGTAATATCGTTAACAGTGTTTAGTGTTATTCTGTTTAAATTGTTTTTCTTCGATATAAAAGGAGCTTCTGAAGCAGGTAAAATAGTTGCTTTTATATTGCTAGGAGTGTTGTTGTTGGTGATTTCATTTATGTATCAAAAGCTAAAAAATCTATTATTGGATAAATAATCAAATACAGCGTAGTTGCGAGGTACGAAGCAATCTCG
>JAQXDJ010000340.1 GCA_029251425.1 Vicingaceae bacterium | reverse complement strand
TATTTTTTATGATTTCTATCAACCAATATTGCTGTTGACATTTGTTTGATTGGGAAATCTAATAAATATTTCACACCATAAATAAGCGCTTTTCCTGTGTTTAAAACATCATCAACTAGTATTACAACTTTATCTTCTAATAATTCTGTATCAATGTCCAATATAGTTTCGTTTTGTATTGGAGAATCTTTTTTTATCCTTAGCCTTGCTAATGTAATTTTAATATCTGAAATTTTATTGAGTTGATCAACTAGTTTCTCGGCAAACAAATAGCCTTTTTTAGCAATACCAACAATTATAATTTCTTTCTCTGTATGGTTATCTTCAAATATCTGATAAGCAATTCTGTTTATCTTTTGAGAAATTTCTTCGTTATTAAGAATCAACGTTTTGTTTGACATATCAAATAATTTTTATTCTATAGTTTTTGAAAACAACAACATCACCACCTTTTAATTTCTTTCGTTTTCTATATTCAACTTCGTTATTACATTCTACTAAACCTTCTTCAACAACAATTTTAGCATCAGCACCAGATTCAACCATCCCCAATAACTTTAATAGTTTAATCAGATGAATGTATTCTTCGGTTAATGAAAATTCTTGTTCTTGCATTTTAAATATTCTTTAAATCCTCAATTGTTTGTGTAGGATTGTCTGCTTTAAAAACAAAACTTCCAGCAACTAGCACATCAGCTCCAGCATCAATTAGTTGTCTTGCATTAGCAGAAGTTACACCACCATCAATTTCTATTAATGTAGGAGCATTTTTCTTATTAATCAATGCTTTTAAATCGGTTACTTTATTATAAGTATTTTCAATAAAAGATTGGCCTCCAAAACCAGGGTTAACAGACATAATACAAACTAAATCAATGTCATTAATAATATCTTCTAATACATTTATATTGGTGTGAGGATTTAAAGCTACTCCAGCTTTCATTCCTGCAGCCTTAATTTCTTGTAGAGTACGGTGCAAATGATTGCATACTTCATAATGTACTGTTAAAACATCCGCTCCAGCAGCTTTAAAATCATTGATATATTTTTGAGGTTCAACAATCATTAAGTGTACATCAAAAGTTTTTTCAGAATATTTTCTGATGGCTTTAATAATTGGCATTCCAAAAGAAATGTTTGGAACAAAAACACCGTCCATTACATCAATGTGAAACCAATCAGCAGAACTTTTATCCAACATTTCGCTTTCGCTTTGTAAATTGGCAAAATCTGAGGCTAAAATTGAAGGAGCTATTAAATGAGACATAAATCAATAAGTTTTTATATGTAGCAAATTTGTAATTGCTATTTAGCAGCCAAAGTTAAATAAAAGAGTGGGAGGGGTAAAACTAAAAAAGCGAATGTTTATTAACATTCGCTTTTTTAGTCTAATTAAAATATTTTAGCCTAAATATGTTTTCAATAATTTACATCTAGAAGTATGTTTTAACTTCCTTAATGCTTTTTCTCTAATTTGTCTAATACGTTCTCTTGTTAAAGAAAATTGTTCACCAATTTCTTCTAAAGTTAAGGGCGTTTTATGATTAATTCCAAAATACATCCTAAGTACTTCAGCCTCTCTGTATGAAAGGGTAGAGAAGGAGCGTTCAATCTCATCACGAAGAGACTGGGTCATTAAAGCTCTGTCAGGGTTAAGTACACCTTCCTTTTCAGACATAACGTCTATCATAGTGTTACTTTCTTCATCAGAAGAGAGTGGTGCATCAACTGAGATGTGCCTTCCAGAAATTCTTAGAGAGTCTTTAACTTCAGATGATGTTAACTCTAATATATCAGCAACTTCATCAACAGAAGGCTCTCTTTCATGGATTTGCTCTAATTGAGAAAATGCTCTATTTATCTTAGTAATGTTGCCAATTTTATTTAAAGGTAATCTCACAACTCTTGCCTGTTCAGCAATTGCTTGCATAATGCTTTGCCTGATCCACCAAACAGCGTAAGA
>JAQXDJ010000338.1 GCA_029251425.1 Vicingaceae bacterium | reverse complement strand
AATATAGGGGGTATTTTAAAAATAGAAATGATGAAAGTAGTAAGGTTTCAAAAATTCAAATAGAATTTGAAGGTATTGTTAAAAAATATTTGGAGATAAAATAAGATTTTATTCCCACTTTTAAATCATGATTTTTCACAACTCTATATTCACTGAGATTGGATTGTGATCTGATAATAAGGTATTACTCACCTTAGGTTTTTCAATAGTTTGAGGATTGGATGGTGTGCAATTTTTGCCCGCTATCCAATCTATTTTTAATGGAACACAGCCGTTCCAAGGTTTTAGTTTTCTTTCTAAGTAGCGTAAAAAGAAGTCTGGAACAAACTTTTTAGATTTTTCATTGGTCAGCATATCATTCATGTCAAAATAAATGGTGCCCTTGTTCCTGTCGTTAAACGTTTCGAAATCAAAATCATGTTTCAACAACACGTCAAACATAGGTTTGTCAAATTTTAGTTCTGGAGTCATATAGTTCTCAATGGCTCCTCTAAAACCAACAGTAAAAAACTTGGTTATCACTTGCCAAGCTAGTTCTGGTTTTCTTCTCAGTTGAAAGGTAGAGCAATTAAAATCTCCACCAACTATTTGCATATCAGCTTCTGGTAGTGTTTTTAAAACAGCTTCTAATTGATTAGCTCTATCATTTGCAGTAGAACTTAAATCAACATGTATTGCGCCTAAAGCGATAGATTTACTTCCTAAATTGATTTTAACAACTAAACCTCGTTTACAACCTAAGCGTTTCTCTGAGCTATGAAATACTTCTTTTACTGGAGGAACTTCAATTCCTTGAGCGATTTCTATTTTGTATTTAGATAGAATAGCTGATCCGTGTAAAGCTGTGGTGTTTTTTGTTTGATGAGTTGTTTCGCCAATAGCACCTTTACCCAAAACGAGGTAGGAGGGCGCAAAGCAATAATTCATACCCAAAGCTTCAGCTATTTCTTTGGTTACATTTTTATTGTTGGTTCTACCCATACCATTATCGCACTCAATTGCTAAAATAATATCCGCTTGTGAGAGTTCTGGGTCTTCTTTAAAAAAAGTGATGATGTTATCTAGTTGTTTTCCTCGTTCAATATTCCATGATACAACTCTTATTTGTTGTTTTTCAGAAGTGTCAGATAGGGTGTTGTCCCATTCTAATCCGTTAATAACATTTTTTATTTCAGTTTTGTGTGTAGTGTAAAATTTGGAATTGATAAAATCAACTTTCTTTTTATAAGATTTTATTTCATCGTAATGAGAATGAAGATGGTGTGAGATGTATTGTTTTCCTTCGATCTTTTTCATAATCAAATAGGATTTTACCTCACCCTTAATCGTTGTCCAATTCTTAAAATAGAATTTCTAGAAATACCATTTAAACGGCAAATTTTAGAAATAGAAGAACCATATTTTCGTGCGATATGTCCTAAAGTATTTCCACTTCGCACTCTGTGCCAAACAATAGCACTCATTAATTTTAATTCTTCTCGGTACATAAAATTGCATTGCGAAATAGCTAAGGTATCATAATGTGTATTATGACTTTCAAAAGAAATAACATCCATTGGATCAATGGCTTCATCAAAATAGCGCACTTCAAAATGTAAATGGCTACCATAAGAATGGCCTGTATTTCCTCCTAATCCTAATACGGTGCCAGACGTAAGGATAGAATCAACTTTTACTAAGCGTTTTGATAAATGAGCATAAAGTGTTTCCAATCCATTATTGTGTCTTATTACTACAACATGCCCATAAGTTTTACTATAGGTAGAAATACGAACCCTACCATTAAATGCAGAACGAACAGTATCTCCGGTATGTAAATCTATATCTGTACCATAATGGTAGCGCCACCTACGTTTTCCAAATTTTGAGGTAATGTTTCCTTTAACAGGGGGAGTATAATGATCATTACTATCATTTAATACAATATTTACAGTGTCTTGTATGTTTCCAAAATTGAATTTCTTCTGATGAATGTCATCAGTAATCCAATCGTATAAAGGCATACTGTCAGGAATGTTATTGTTAATTGAATCGATAAAAGAATTTAGACTGGTAACCATAACAGGGCCAGTTGGAGCAGCTATTTTTGCTTTTTTAGAGAATACATCACCTGTTTTTACGGTAACGGTATCTTTATCAGAAAAAGTACTTGCTTTTAGCTGTATCGCAACTAAACAGATAGCAATTGGAAGGATTATTCTTTTCATTAAAACAAAAGTAATTAGAATACACTCAACGAATTTTAATCAATTAAATTGGATATTAACAAGTGTTTTTTAATAGCTTTTAAAGCTTAATTTCCATGTAGTTTACTCTTTCGTCAGGGTTGTTGTAATATTTAGCAGTTTCGTAAAACCCTAATGATTCGTATAGTTTTACGGCATTTTTTAATTTTGGAAGCGTGTCTAAACGCATTTTTTTATAACCTAAGTTTTTACTGATTTTTAGTAATTCTTCACACATTAATAAGCCTAATTGATGACCTCTGAATTTTTCGTAAACAAAAAGACGCTTCATTTCGCAAATACCATCTTCAAGTTTTCTAACGCCAATACCACCTGTAATTTCTCCATTAATCAAAACATAAATAAATGCTCCAATTGGTTTGTTATACATGATGTGAAATGTTTCCATTTCCTTTTCAATGCCCTGGTAACACAAATCTTCTCCTAACCAATCCATGTAATCCTTTGTTAATTTTTTGGCTAGTTCAAACTCGGCAGAAGAGTTGCAAATATTTAGTTTAAGTTCCATAATAGAAGGTCAAAAGTAGTTATTTATGCTCCACTTTGAGTGTGGTGTTAAGAAATAAAACGTATATTTAAAGGACTAAAAACTAAATTATGAGAACAGTAGATAATAGAAGTGCTCTTTTTGAATTGAACGAAATTTATAAGTATAAAGATCTTATTGAACTTGAAGATAAAGAAGTAATTAAAAAGATTATTTGTGATGTAAGTGAATCATCTAATGATTTACATAATGAGTTTTTAAGACTTGTAAAACAGGAAGTTGATCATAAGCTTAACAAGAGTGAGTTTAAAGTGTTAAAAGATAAACTGATTAGAGAAAT
>JAQXDJ010000438.1 GCA_029251425.1 Vicingaceae bacterium | reverse complement strand
CAACTTGAATATATTATTGCAGTTGACACTTATCGGCATTTTGTAAATGCTGCTGAAAAGTGTTTTGTAACTCAGCCCACGCTTAGTATGCAAATTAAAAAACTAGAAGAAAGTTTAGGCGTAATTATATTCGATCGCACCAAACAGCCCATTATTCCAACTGAAATCGGAAAAAAAATTATTGAACAAGCTCGTATTACTGTTGCTGAATCAAAAAAAATAAATGAACTTGTTAAAGAAGAAAACAATATCATTTCTGGAGAAATAAGCATTGGTATCATCCCTTCTTTAGCACCATACCTCCTTCCTTTATTTATAGGCAAGTTCACTAAAAAACATCCTGAAGTTACTGTTAAAATTATTGAACTGTTAACGAATGAAATCATTTCAGAATTAAAAAAAGACACACTTGATGTTGGTATTCTTGTAACACCTCTCCATGAAAATGGAATAATTGAAGAAGTTCTTTTTTATGAAGAAATGAAAGTTTTATGTCATAAATCACACTCACTTTCTAATAAAAAAATTATTAAAATAGGAGAGTTAGAGAACCCAGGTTTATGGCTATTAAATAATGGTCATTGTTTTAGATCTCAAGTTGTAAACCTTTGTAATTACAAAGACCAAACAAATACAACCTCTAATTTTGAATATGAAAGCGGATCTTTAGAAACCATTAAAAAACTAATTGATCTTGAAGGTGGATACTCTTTAATACCAGAACTTGCAACAACTCAAAATAATTCAAAAACTATTACGATTCCTATTGAAAACAATCCTCTTAGAGAAGTGAGCTTTGCATACACACGTAATTACAATAAAAAGAGATTGCTTACCATAATGGCAAATGAAATAAAAGCTGTTATCCCCGAAACGTTAAATGATAAAAGCCGTGGATTTATTGTTGAATGGAAGTAGTTATAACTTGATATCCTTTAAAGCCAATTGCAAAGTTGTTCTTCCATTCCAATGGTTTTCTTCAATATTATAAGCTATACGAATAGGCATTCCCTCATCAATTTCATCTAATATACTCCCCATTCCAAAACCAATACAGTTAAATTTTAAACTTGGGTTAGACTCTTGAAAAACCTCCAATCTTAAATGTGTTTTATCTCCTCCAATTTTTTTAGAATTATTGGTAATAAAAACATTTTCACTCATAAAAACAGGTCGCATATTAAATGGCCCTAAAGGCGCAAATTGTTTTAGTAAACGATTAAATTTTTCATCAATCTGATTGAGTTCTAATGAAGCATCAATTTCCACCTGAGGAATTAATAATTCATCATCAATTTGCTCACAAACCACGGCATCAAACTTTTCAATAAAAGCAGGAACATTTTCAATCTTCATTGTCATTCCTGCAGCGGCAGTATGCCCTCCAAATTGATCTATTAAATCGCTACAAGCTTCAATAGCATTGTAAACATCAAAACCTTCAACAGTCCTTGCCGAACCTGTTGCCAACCCTTTAGATTCTGTTAAAATTATAGTTGGCTTATAATGTGTTTCAATTAATCGAGATGCAACAATACCTATTACCCCTTTATGCCAATTTTCGCCAAACAACACCGTAGATTTTCTATTTTGAGAAACCTCATCAGCTTCAATAATTCCTAAAGCTTCAACAGTAATTTCTTTATCTAATCCTCTACGTTCTAAATTATAGGTATTGATTTTTTTACCAACTTCTTCAATCTCTGTTTCATTTTCTGCCACCAACATTTCTACCGCTTTTTTCCCAGAACTGATTCTTCCTGCAGCATTAATCCTTGGTGCAAATGTAAATACTACATCCATTACCGTCATTGTTGGTGTTTTAATGTCAGATAAGGTCTTCATTACCTCAATACTCAATCGCGGGTTTTCATTAATCTTTTTTAACCCATAATGCACAAACACTCTATTTTCTCCTGTTAAAGGAACAATATCTGCACAAGTACTAATTGCTAATAAATCTAAGTATTCAAAAAGCTTTGTTTCAGCCTTATTCGTCTGCTGAGTCCAAGCTTGCATTAATTTAAAACCTACACCACAACCCGATAACCCATCATAAGGGTAATTACAATCTGTTCTTTTAGGATCTAAAACAGCAACTGCCTTTGGAATTTCATCTCCTGGTCGGTGGTGATCACAAATAATAAAATCAACTCCTTTCTCAGAAGCATAAGCTACTTTTTCTACCGCTTTAATTCCGCAATCTAACGCAATTATTAGGGTAATTTCTTTTTCAGCAGCATAATCAATTCCTTTATAAGAAACACCATATCCTTCTCCATACCTATCTGGAATATAATATTCTAGCCCATATTCATTATTTTCTGCTAAAGCTGGGTAAAAATTATTTAAATATGAATAAACTAACGCAACAGAAGTTGTTCCATCTACATCATAATCTCCGTAAACTAAAATACGCTCTTTATTTTGGATAGCTTTTTCTAATCTTTCAACAGCCTTATTCATATCCTTCATTAAAAAGGGATCATGAATTTCATCTAAACTTGGTCTAAAAAAAGTTTTTGCTTTTTCGTAAGTATCAACTTTACGCTGAAGGAGAATATTGGTTAAAGTAGCATCTAAATTATTAAGCTCTGAAGATAGTTTTTGAATTTCACCCTCTGTTGATTGCTCTTTTATTTGCCATCTTTTCTCCATTACTTTTGGTTCATTACCTGGGTTTGAACGCGAATAGATTCTTGATGAACAAGCTCTAACATTTTCTTAATAAAATCATCACTCAAGCCAACTTTATCGGCTAAAAAAGATCTGTTTTTCAATATTTGTTCCCATCTCTCTAATTGAAGAATAGTTACATTATTTTCATGCTTATATTCTCCTATTTTTTGAATAATAGACATTCTTGAAGAAAATTTATTAATCAATTCTTCATCCAATTCATCAATAATTGAACGTAATTGCTCTAATTTATTAATAAACTCTTCACTTTCAGAATGCTTTTCTCGAATAATTAAATCATGTAATATTTTTCCTAATTCCAAAGGAGCAACCTGTTGTTTTGCATCACTTCTAGCTACCAAAGGGTTGATATGACTCTCAATCATCAATCCTTCCATATCCAAATCTATTGCTTTTTGAGATACATAAGGAATTAATTCTTTATCGCCAGCAATGTGACTTGGATCACAAATCATAGGAATTTGAGGGCACATCAGTTTTAACTCAATAGGAATTTCCCACATTGGAGTATTTCGGTAAGATGATTTATCAAAAGAGGAAAAGCCTCTATGAATTGCTCCTAACTTTTTAATTCCAACAGCATTAATACGCTCTAAAGCTCCAACCCATAAGTTAATATCTGGAGTAATTGGATTTTTTACAAAAACAGGAATATCAACACCTTTAAGTGCATCTGCAATTTCTTGAACAGAAAATGGATTAACTGTTGTTCTTGCCCCAATCCACAACATGTCAATATTGTTTTTTAAACAAGCTTCAACATGATCTGCATTTGCGACTTCGGTTGCTACAGGTAAACCGACAGCCTTTCCTGCTTGCTTTAGCCAAGGCAAACCCTCTTCTCCAACCCCTTCAAAAGAATTTGGACGAGTACGAGGCTTCCAAATACCTCCTCTTAGTATTGATACTTTATTTGATTTTGAAACCTCTAAAGCTGTTTGTAAAACCTGCTCTTCAGACTCTACACTACATGGCCCAGATATAATTATTGGATTTTTCTTCGGAAGCCAATTGTCCGGATTTTCTATGTTTAAGTTTAGCCTCATTAATTAAGCTAAAGCCTTACTTTCTTGAGATGCTAATAATGATTTTGCAGTTGCAACAATTGCTTTTTCATCAAATAAGCACTCATCATATAACTCGTTTTGAGTACCATGGTCGATAAATTTATCAGGAATACCTAAACGTTTTACCTCAGCATAGTAATTGTTGTCTGCCATAAATTCTAAAACGGCACTTCCCATTCCTCCTTGAATACAAGCATTTTCGAGTGTAATCACTTTCTTAAACTTCCCAAAAACTTCGTGTAACAATATTTCATCAATAGGTTTCACAAATCGCATATCGTAATGTGCAATATCAATTCCTTCTTTTTCTAATTCAGCACAAGCTGTTACCGCCTTATTTCCAATATCTCCTATTGATAAAATAGCAACTCCTTCTCCGTTCTTCACCCTTCTACCTGTCCCAATTTTAACTTTCTTGAAAGGAGATTTCCAATCAGCAGTTGTACCAGTTCCTCTTGGATAACGAATAGAAAAAGGCCCATTATTCTCTGCTTGTGCAGTAAACATTAAGTTCCTTAATTCTTCTTCATTCATTGGAGCAGAAACAATCATGTTTGGAATACATCTAAAATAAGCCAAATCATAAGCTCCATGATGAGTTGAGCCATCAGCTCCAACTAAACCTCCTCTATCTAAACAAAATATAACTGGTAAATTCTGCAATGCCACATCGTGTATTACCTGATCGTAAGCCCTTTGCATAAACGAAGAATATATATTACAAAAAGGGATTAACCCTTGTGCAGCCATTCCCGCAGAAAATGTTACAGCATGTTGTTCCGCAATTCCCACATCAAAAGCTCTATCTGGCATTGCTTTCATCATAATATTTAATGAACAGCCTGAAGGCATTGCAGGGGTTACTCCTACTATTTTATCATTCTTCTCTGCTAATTCAACAATCGTATGACCAAAAACATCTTGATATTTAGGTGGTTTAGGTTCATTCTGAGCTATTTTCACAATTTCACCAGTATCTTTATTGAAAATTCCTGGAGCATGCCATTGTGTTGTATTTCCATCTTCAGCAGGCTGATAACCTTTCCCTTTCTCAGTAATACAATGTAAAATTTTAGGTCCCGGAATATCTTTTAAATCCTCTAGCACCTTAGCCATATAATTTACATCGTGTCCATCAATTGGACCAAAATATCTAAAATTTAAAGATTCAAATAAATTACTTTGTTTTAATAATGTAGATTTTATGCCGTGCTCTATTTTTTGAGCTATTGCCTGAGCATTAGGTCCAAACTTACTTACCTTCCCTAATAAATGCCATACTTCATCTTTCACTTTATTATAAGTGTGTGATGTTGTAATATCAGTTAAATAATCTTTTAAAGCCCCAACATTTGGGTCAATAGCCATACAATTGTCATTTAAAACAACTAGTAAATTGGTGTTTTCAACACCACCATGATTCATACCTTCAAAAGCCAAACCTGCAGTCATAGAACCATCACCAATGATAGCAACATGTTGCCTGTCTTCTTTTTTATATTGAGATGCTACAGCCATTCCAAGCGCTGCTGATATTGATGTTGATGAGTGACCTACACCAAAAGCATCATACTCACTTTCTGATGGTTTTGGAAAACCACTTATCCCTTTATAAATTCTATTGGTATGAAACTTCTCTCTTCTTCCTGTAAGTATTTTATGTCCGTAAGCCTGATGTCCAACATCCCAAACCAATCTATCATGAGGTGTATTGAAAACATAGTGCAGTGCAACTGTCATTTCAACAACTCCTAAACTCGCTCCAAAGTGCCCTCCTTTTTGAGAAACCACATCAACAATAAAATCTCGCAATTCTTCACACAATTGTGGCAAATCATCTTCAGAAATTTTCTCTCTTAAGTCTTTTGGAATATTTATTTGCTCTAGGAGCTTACCTGTTTTATAGTCAGTCATGTAATTAGCTTATTACCTTACAAAGATAGTGAATATTTAGTAATGAAATAAACTGTTTAACAAACATGATATTACATTTTACTTTCTAAATATCAGTTATTTAGCATTTATTAACAAAACAGAATTAAACCTTTTACAATTTTATGACTCTAAATAGTATTAATCAATAAAACCAATAATTATGAAAAATTTAAAATTAACGCTAGCTATTGCAGCTCTATCTCTTACACCCTTTATCGGAAATGCACAAGAAAAACAGGCTCAAAAAGAAAAAGGTGAGCATCATGAAAAAATGATGAAAGAATTAAATTTAAATAAAGAACAGTCTGCTAAACTAAAAGAGATTCATGTTAAAATTAAGCAAGACAACAAAGCCATAAAAGCTAAAATGGAACCTCTAAAAGCTGAAATGAAGAAGTTAAAGGCTGAAAGAAAAGAAATGCACGAAGCTAAAATGAAACAAATTGAAGCTGTTTTAACTCCAGAACAATTTATTAAGTTTAAAGAAATGAAAGCAAACAAGAAATCACATCACAAAGGGAAGAAACAAAATCATAAATAACAAAAAAGGCTCCTATATGGAGCCTTTTTTGTTATTTATGATTTTATATTTTTTATTTCGTAATTGTTATAACTTTATTTATTGGATGGTCAACACCATCTAAACCTTTAGCATAAACAATTAAAATATATGCTCCTGGATCCATCATTTTCCCAGATTTATCTCTACCATCCCAGCCTTGTTCAATAGAATTCCATTCGTAAATATCTTCTCCATTTAAAGTTTTCACTTTAGCATTAAAGACAGATATATTTTGACCTGTTTTTATTATAAACATATCATTATTTCCATCTCCGTTAGGAGAAAAAGCATTTTGAACAGCACCAATACTTGAAGTAATATTTTTCTCAACATTAATAATTTTAATTAACGTTTTAGTATTTGCATACTTATCAAGTACAATTAGTTTCACCCTATACTGGCCTGGTTCGTTAAAAGTATGAAAAGGAGAAGCAACATTAGATGTTGAAAGTTCATCTCCAAAATCCCATAAATAACTCACTATATTTTCTCCATCAACATCAAAAATAATATCTAATGGTGCTTTACCTGACATTACACTTGCTTGAATAGTTCCAACAGAAATTTTTCCATCTTGATTTTGCTTAACAACTTCTAACTCCTTAGCATTTATTAGTTCTGCTTTTTCGTCTTTAGACTCACTAACAACTTCCTCCTCATTTAAACCCTGATCACTATCTTCAACAACTAAGTCATCCTTTGTATTATTTACAGCAGGTAAAATTTCTAATACCTCATTCTCTTCTGAAATTAGATTTGTTGTTTCATCTTTTTCTTCTGCATCAACCCCTTGAAAATCAGCCTCAACCAATTCATCTTGCGCACCTTCATTATTTTCTTCATTAACTAAATCAACAGAAGTAAGTGCATTATTTACTACAGCCAATTCTTTAGTAATTTCATTTGATTTTTGTGAATCTATATTGTCTGTTAAATAATAGACTGTTGTAGCCATTGTTCCTAATACAACAAACCCCGCAACAAATTTTAATAGAACTGATTTTCCTGCTCCTGCAGAAACCGTAGATGATTCAGCACCTGCTCCAGTAGCTATTGAATTTTGAATGTTATTCCAAACACTTGGATCAACATCTGCCTCAAAACCATCAAAAGCCTGTTTAAAAACTTCATCTATATTTTCTAATCCTTTTTTCAAACTATATTAATTCTTCTTCTATTAATTTCTTTTTCATGTATGCTCTAGCTCTCGAAAACTGAGATTTAGAAGTACTCACTGAAATATTTAATTCTTCTGCTATTTCTTTGTGAGAAAACCCTTCAATCGCAAACATATTAAAAACGGTTCTAAACCCTGTTGGCATCTCCTGAATCACTCTAAGTAAATCTCTAGCCGAAAGTGATTCGAGTATGGTCTCATCATAATTATGTAATTGATAATCCACCTTATCTATTTCAACATTATTCATCAGTTTTTTATTCTTCCGAATATTATCTAAAGCAGTATTTACAATAACTTTTCTAATCCAACCTTCTAAAGAACCTTGGTGCTTATACATGTCTAATTTTTCAAAGACTTTAATAAACCCCATTTGTAAAATATCTTGAGCTTCTTCAGAATCTTTAGCATATCTTAAACATACGCCCATCATTCTTTTGGAATAGAATTCGAACAACTGCTTTTGAGCCAGGGTAT
>JAQXDJ010000436.1 GCA_029251425.1 Vicingaceae bacterium | reverse complement strand
GGGAAAATAATTATTTTTACCTAACACCTAACACCTAACACCTAACACCTAACACCTAACACCTAACACCTAACAACCAATAAAAAGTTACTGAAGTAAAAACTTTTCAAAATCAGGTTTTCTATACCTAGAAAGTTTAGCGAATATTTTATTGTTGAGTTCAATTTCTAATTTAGTTTTAGAAAAAGTAATCATATGGTTAAGGTTAATAATCCATGATTTATGCGTTCTAAAAAACGAATTGTTTTGGTCAAAAAGCATTTCATAATATTTCAGGTTTTTACTGACAAGAAATTTACCTTTAGCAGTGTGTATACAGCTGTATGACTCTTTAGCTTCAATAGTAATAATGTCTTCTAGGTTTATCATTTCTTGGTTTCCTTGGTGGCGAACCATAATTTTAGCGGCACTTTCTGACTTTAAATTTTCAGTTAATGTTTTATAATTAAGATGCGAAATTTGATGTTCTGTTTTATTGACTAGTTTTTTTACCGCTTCTTTTAATCGATCTATTTCAACGGGTTTTAAGAGGTAATCAACTGCAGATAATTCAAATGCTTTAATGGCATATTGGTCATATGCGGTAACAAAAATGATATCGAAATTTACTTCTTCAAAAAAAGCAACCAGTTCGTAACCAGCGTAATTGGGCATTTCAATATCTAAAAACACCACATCTGGTTGATGTTTTTTGATGACTTCTGCGGCTTCTTCCACATTTGCACAAGTGCTGATAATATTAATCTCAGGGCAAAAACGATTGATTAAATTAGAAAGCACATTGCGCGCACTTTCCTCATCATCAGCAACAATAGCGCTTATTTTTCTATTCATATTCCAAAAATAGAAACTTAATTGAAAGTCCGTGACTTTTTTTTAGCAACGGATGATTATTTTTAGCAAAGGTCTAAATCGGGCTTAATATTTTTTTTTAAAAGGCATGTATATAGTTACTTTTGTTCCGATTGGCGAATTATTTTCCTTTAAATCTTCAAATTTGATGCCTAAATCTTGCTGGTAATGAGTCTTCATAATGTTAAACCGATTTTTGGTAGCGTTAACCGAAAAAGATTGGTAGTTTTTTCGTTGCCTATCATTGATTTCTTTCGATTTTTTTCTTCCAATCCCATTGTCAGTTACGATGCATTTTAATACTGCGTTTTTATGAAATGAAATATTAAGTTTTTTTAATCCTTCTTTGTGCAGTAAGCCATGTTTTATGGCATTTTCTGCAAAAGGTTGCACAAGCATGGGGGGTACTTGTAAATCATTAATACCATTGGTGTCAATAGTATATTTAAAATCAGCCTTAAAGCGCAGTTTCTCAAGTTCTAGATAAACTTTTAGCAGTTCCACTTCCTCTTCAATATCAATGAATGATTTATCAGAAAAGTTAAGCGTTTGTCTCACTAATTTTGAAAATTTGATGATGTAACTGTAAGAGTTGTCAATATCGCCTTTAAGAATTAAATCTTGAATGGAGTTAATGGCATTGAAAATGAAATGTGGATTCATTTGGGACTGTATGGCAATCAGTTTTGAGGCATTTAGTTCATTTGTCATTTGTATCTTCTTTTTTTGACGCTTCAACAAGATTAGGAATAGTAATATAGCTAGACCAATAAATAGTAGGATTGAGCAGGTATAAAACCACCATGTTTTCCAATAGGGTGGAGTAATTGTGAAATGATAGTTTAAGGTTTTACTTTCGTGATTTCTGCAAACGGCTTTTATTTTAAAGATATAATCATTGGGAGGAAGAGATTTATAGGTAATTAAATTATTCGTGTAGTCATTTACTTGCCAGCTATTATCTAAACCTTCGAGTTTGTAGAAGTACTTAATTTCTGTATTAAACTTAATACTATTGCTAGAAACGGTAAACTCTATCTTGTTTTGATTATGGGTTAATATTGTATTGGTTGTAAAATGAAAACTAGAATCATCAACCAAAGTTTTAGTAAGAGAAATGGTAGGTATGAAGTTAAACACATTGAGTTTATTAAGGTTTAATTGTTGTATTCCTTTTTGATGCACAATCCATAGAAAATCGTTGCGAATTTCAAAGTCGATAATTTGATTGACTTTTAGTCCTTCGGACTTGTTGAGAGTGTAAAGGTGCTTCCCATTTTTGTCAAGAATTTGAATTCCTAGGTTGGTAGAAAGAAAGAGCTTATTGTCATAAGATTTTATGGTTTTTACAGAATTTGATATCAATTGGTTTTCTGTTGTCCAGATATCTTCTAAATGATCATTTTTAAAAATTAGAACACCATGTTTTTTAGTGGTGATAAAGATCTTCTCATCAAAATATAAGATGTCTCTACATATAATTTGTGAGCCCTTTAATTTAAAGAAGCTAGCATTTGTTTTAGTGCCTATTTTTAGACCTTGTGAAGTGCCTGCATATATGGATTGTGTTAGTGGATTAAAACTTACATAATTGGTCCTTTCAGAGAATTGAGATAAGA
Source organism: Vicingaceae bacterium (assembly GCA_029251425.1). Classification (GTDB taxonomy): domain Bacteria; phylum Bacteroidota; class Bacteroidia; order Flavobacteriales_E; family Vicingaceae. The sequence continues at coordinate 7,476 of JAQXDJ010000436.1, read as the reverse complement.
ACTCAATCTTTGCTTCGCCATTTTTTTGAGGGGTAAAAGAATATACTCCGGTATTCGCAGAAATTAAATAATCTTTTTTTGATATTTGTTTAAAGTCTTTTATCGCGCCTAGTGCCGTTTTTGTTTTCTTCCCAGTAGATAAATTGATTAAAACAGGGTTTTTTTCTGAAATTAACAACTCATTGCTTTGATTGATGAAGTATAACACCTCTATATGCTTGTTGGATGATTTTTTGTATTCTTCAAGAAGTTGAGCACTTTCTTTTCTGAAAATTCTTCCATCTTGTGTTCCAAAAAAAATAGTGTTTTTTGGTGTAGAAGTAATTCGAGTAATTTTTGCGTCTGGATCAAGGATTTTAATATCTGTTATGTTAATATTTGGAATAACAATTATCCCTTCACCAAAAGTTCCTAAAATAATATTACCCTCATTATCCTTGCAAAAAGAAGAAATAATATTATTCTTAAAAAAAGTATTTCCGTTAAAAAGAGGTTTCATTTCGTTGTCATAGACTTTAATGCCTCCGGCTAATTCTGCTACCCATAAGTAATTTTCATCTGTATATAACCGAATATGATTTGTCTTATTTTTAGCCATTGAGAAGTTCTTGTCTACTTCAAAAGAATTATTTTTTCTTTTTAAAACAACTCCTGTTCCCTTGTTATAGTATAGTAATTGATTGTTGAAATGTAACCCTTGGATGGGGGATTTAATGGCAGAAGAATTAATATGACTAATTACAGTGGTATCATTTTTAATCTTTATAAATTGATTACGAGCAGTATTGTGAGTTATGAGAGTACTATCTTTTAATTTTAGGATTTGATAAAAACGATTACCAGATTTTTTTTTAGGAATGAGGAATGAAATATCTTTATTTTTATTAATCGAAAATATTGAGTTACTAGCAATAGTTAATGTATTTAAATTATCAAAAGCATAACAAATTTCAGAGGCCATCAAACTGTCAGGAAGTTGAAAATAAACTTTACTGGAATCATTTATTACTTGGAATATTTGCCCGCTGAGGTTTTTACAATATAAATTATTGTCGAAGTCTAACTTAAGATCAAAAACAGAATTGCTTAATTCATTTTTTGATGGAATTTTTTTAAAGTTATACCCATCATATTTTATTAGCCCATTATCTGTTGCCAACCAATAATTGTGTTGATTATCTTGAAGAATGTCATAGATGTCTATACCACTTAATTCTTCTTCACCTATTTTAAAATGAGAAGGTTGCTGAGCTTCAGTAGTTAAAGAACAGATTAATATGACAATGGTTAAAAAAGCTTGTATTAATTGGCCCATTTTCAATCAAAAGAATGATTACATTTACATTTTAAGGAACAAATATATGGCAATTTACGAATTCAACGGTTTTAAACCTGTAATAGATGAATCGGCTTTTATACATCCTTTGGCAGCAGTTACAGGAAATGTAATTATTGGTAAAGATGTATATATCGGTCCAAGTGCTGCAATACGAGGGGATTTTGGAAAAATTATTATTGAAGATGGTTGTAATGTACAAGAGAATTGTACAGTTCATATGTTTCCGGGAACGGTTACAATTTTGAAGAAAGGTGCACATATTGGTCACGGAGCAATTATTCATGGAGGTATTATTGGTGAGAATTGTTTGATAGGGATGAACAGTGTAGTGATGGATGATGTTGTGATGGGGGATGAATGTATTATCGGTGCTTTATGTTTTGTTCCGGCTAAAATGGAAATTCCAAATCGTAGTTTAATGGTTGGAAACCCTGCTAAAATAATTAAGGAGGTTAGCGATGAAATGATTGCATGGAAAACGAAGGGAACTCAACTTTATCAAGAGTTAGCTGGGGATTGTATCGAAACATTAAAAGAATGTGAACCTCTAAGAGAAGAAGAATCAAATAGACCAAAGCAAGAAGCTTTGTTAAACACTTGGAATAAAATTAAAGATGAGAAATAAACCCTTTTCTATTATACTGAGCTTGCCGAAACATTTTGCTTTACTAGGATTACTCTTAGTAAGCTTCGTGGCATCACATGCTCAAATTGGTAATGATATGTTTGGAGCAAGATCTGCTGCAATGGGAGGTTATAACGTAACATTATCTGATGTTTGGTCGGCAAATAACAATCAAGCAGGACTAGGTTTTGTTGAAGATTTAAGCGGAGGAATTTATTATGAAAACAGGTTTTTGTTAAGTGAAACAAGCTTAAAAGCAGGAGCGTTTGTATTGCCAGTAAAATCTGGGGCTTTAGGAGTAAGTATAAGTTCATTTGGTTATGAATTGTATAATGAAACAAAGGCAGGATTATCTTACGGACAACGTTTTGGTTCTAAGTTTTCGATGGGAGTTCAATTAAATTATTTAAATACTCAGCTTTCTCAAGATTATGGTTCTAAAACTTCTATTACTGGAGCAATAGGTGCAATTGCAAAATTAAGTGATGAATTATCATTAGGAGTTCATGTGTATAATCCTACAAGAGCAAAGTTGGCTGAATATAATAACGAACGAATTCCTACAATTATGAAATTAGGATTAGATTATCGGTTTTCAGAAAAAGTATTATTTGCTGTCTCAACCGAAAAAGATGTAGATTTTGATGCAAGAGTTAATGCCGGAATAGAATACCACATTACAGAAATGTTTTATTTGAGAGGTGGTATTTCTACTAACCCAACTCAATATGCATTTGGAGTAGGAATGCAGCTAAAAGACTTTAAAGTTGATTTATCTTCTTCATTTCATCAAACATTGGGCATTACACCAGGAATTTCAATTATTTATTCTAAAAGAAAAAGCACTAAAAAAGTAGTGAGTACTCCAAGTGAATAATGAAATTTTTTAAATTAAATATAGATTGTCATCCTGAGCGGATTCGGAGGGTTGCTGTATTGATATTTTTACTATGTCCTATAATTTCTCTTGCTCAAAACAAAGAGGATGAGAAGAATAAAATTATTGAGAAAAGAATAGAATATTTAATTGAAGATGCCGAAGAATCGGATGCAGATTATACTACAATATTTGATCAATTGGCTTACTTTTTCGACCATCCATTAAATTTAAATAGGGCTGGATTAGATGACTTAGAAGAGGTTGGGATTTTAACAAGTATTCAAGTAAATAACCTTTTAGAGCATATAGAGAATAATGGCAAACTGATGACGCTGGAGGAATTGCAAACTATTGAAGGTTTCGATTCTGAGGTGATTAAATTGTTGCTTCCTTTTGTTAAGGTTTCAGCAGGGGTTGATAATGCTCAACTGTCATTAAGAGAGTTGTTAAAAAATGGCGATAACCAACTATTTATGCGTTATCAGTCTGTTTTAGAAGAAAGAAAAGGATTTAGTTCAATTACAGATTCGGCATTGTTGGCAAGTCCAAATGCTCGTTATAGAGGCTCTGAACCAAAATTATATACCCGTTACCGATATAAATATGGCAGACATTTAAGTTTTGGTTTTACAGCAGAAAAAGATGCAGGAGAAGAGTTTTTTGCAGGAAGTCAGAAGCAAGGTTTTGATTTTTATTCAGCTCATTTATTTATAAGAAATCAAGGGAAATTAAAACAATTGGCAATTGGAGATTATCAGGCTCAATTTGGTCAAGGTTTAACCTACTGGTCTGGTAGAGCATTTGGAAAGTCTGCAGATATTATGCTAGTTAAACGAAGTGCACAAGGGTTAAGAGCTTATACATCGGTTGATGAGAGTAGGTTTTTAAGAGGTGGTGGAGCTACTTTTCAGTTTGGAAAAATAGATGCAACAGCTTTTTATTCATACAATAATATTGATGCGAATATTAATGAGATAGACTCTTTATCGGACGATAATGAAGTGTTGGCAATTACTTCAATTCAGCAAACGGGTTTTCATAGAACTTTTAATGAAATTGAAGATAAGGGAGCAATAACTCAACAAAATATTGGTGGACACTTGTCTTATAAAACAAGAAAGCTGAACTTAGGTGTAACCGGAATAAATAGTACAATTAACACCGATTTCACACCAACTTTACAGACTTATAGTCAGTTTAGAAACAGTGAGAATAACCAAACAAAATTGGGTGCTGATTATAACTGGATCTTTAAAAATTTCAACTTTTTTGGAGAGTTTTCTAAAAGTATAGCTGCCGGAAATGCTTTTGTTTCGGGAGCATTAATAACACTCGATCCTAAATTTTCGGTAGCCGTGTTGTACAGAGATTATGATAGAGATTTTCAACCAATTTCTAGTGCAGGGTTAGGCGAAGGTTCTACTAACGAAAATGAGAAAGGGATGTATATGGGGTTTATTGCAAAACCACTTAAAAAATTTACATTATCAGCTTATTATGATCAATTTACTTTCCCTTGGTTAAAATTTGGTATTAACGGTCCTTCTGGCGGGTATCAATATTTGGCACAGTTAACTTATAAGCCGTCTAAAAAGTTAGAAATGTATGTTCGTATAAGAGAGCGTGATAAGCAGGAGAATACAGCTGTAAATTTAACTGAAGGGATTGATTATTTGGTAAGCGAAAAGCAGACCAATTACAGGTTTCAATATGCATATAAAGTTTCTGAATCATTTAGGTTAAAAGGTAGGGTAGAGCTAATTAATTACGATAAGGTAGAATCTCCTTTTGAAACGGGTTACTTAATTTATCAAGATATCCTTTTTAAAGCAAAGAGTTTCCCAGTCTCATTTGCATTTAGGTATGCTATTTTTGATACAGAATCGTTTAATAGTAGAATTTATGCTTATGAAAATGATGTGTTGTATGCCTTTTCAATTCCAGCATATTCTAATAGAGGAGTTAGAACTTATTTAACCGCTCGTTATCATGTTAGGCGAGGAGTCGATTTATGGTTGAGGTACGGTTTAACATATTATGATAATTTAGATGTAATTAGCTCTGGATTAGAAGAAATACAAGGAAACCACCGCCAAGAAATTAAAGCTCAGCTAAGGTTTAAGTTTTAATTCCAGTCCTTAAAAGGATTAGCAATTAAATTAGCATTGTAATATTTCGGATCAGTAGAAACTTCTTGTGCTATCCATTCAGGAATTTCAAATTGTTGAGTTTCGCTTTGTAGTTCAATTTCGGTAACAGTTAAACCTTTATTTACACCTTCAAAAACATCTATTTCCCAAGTGTTATTTTTATGTAAAACAATAAACCGAGTTTTTTCAATAATGGGTTGTTCAGCTAGTGCTAACATTTCTAAAGCATCAGCTAAAGGGATGGTATATTCAAATTCTTTTCGAGTAAGGTTATTACTTTTTCCTTTTATGGTAATTACTCCTTTATTGCCATAAGTTCTTACCCTAACAGTCCTTTCTTTTTCAGAATTTAAATAGCCTTGTTTAATTGAAATTTCTTCTTTTACAAGAAGTTTCCAATCATCATTTTTAAGTAAGAATTTACGCTCAATTTCTAAACCCATTTTATTTCTCAATAAAACTCAACGCCCCAGATGGGCAATGCGAAATTTGATCTTTTAGTTCTTTAGTTGTGGCATTTTCAATAGTTAACCAAGGTTTTTCCCTAGGCTTGTAAACCTTAGGTAAACGTTTTACGCATTCGGCAGCATGGGTACAAATTTCAGGGTTCCATACAATTGTGATGTCTTCATTAGAATAATTTACTTTCTTACTCATAGTGTTGTTGTTTAGTGGTTAAATGTCATCAAACTCCTCAAATTCTTCAGCATCTGGCTCAGCAATTTTATCAATAAATTTACCGAGTCCTTTCTTTTTCTTTTTAGTTGTTTTCTTTTTCTTGGTATTGTCTTGATTCTTGGAAACTTGTTTCTTACTCTCGTTATCTTCTTCTGCTTCTTCCCATTCAATTTGTAACCCACTATCTTTTTTCTCTGCTTCTTTTTTGAGTGTAGTGTCTTTTTTAAACCACCCAAACTCCTTGTTTAGGATGGTCTTTAAATTTGTCTTTTCTTTTTTTAAGTCTTCCTTAAAACTTGCTTTTAGTCCTTTAGTGTCATATTTAACTTTGTAATCATCTATAGTTCCTGTAAGATGTAAAAACAAGGCTGTTTTGCCTAGTCCATCATCTTCAATGTAGCCAAACTCTGAGTTTTCTTTTTTCTTATTTTTTGCTTTTCTCCATAATACATCGCTCATTAATAATTTAAAATGGTAATCAATTTCATTATTAAAAGTGTGTGTTCCGTTAAAAGTTAAATCTAAAGCACTCGATTTAATTTCCGTTTTAGGAAAATGTACGGCTTGGTTTTTTACTTCAATTTTGGTGGTTAGGCTCTTAAATTTAATATGCTCAAGCTCTTCTATTTCAATGTATTTACTCATAGCCAAAATAGGCTCATAATTTACCAGTTCTCCATTGGTAATGTTAAGATCAGCTAAAACATATATTTTATTTAAGTTTACTTTTAGTTGTTTGTCCCAAACAGAAGCAAATTCGATATCTGTTGTTGCTTTTCCTTTAATATTTTCGGCAGCAATAGCGGTTTGACTAAAATTCTCAAACTGGTAGAAAAGCTCATAAATATCAATACTATGAGTTTTTAATTTACTTGTAATTAATATTTCATTTGTTTTAGAATCGTCTAAAGCAATATTTCCTGTTACTCTACCTTTCATAGAGTTAAACGAAACATTAGTGGCTGTTAAAACATGGTCTTCTAACTGAATTTGACCTTTAAAATTAGTGGCAGAAAATCTCCTGAATTGAAAGGTGTCTACTTTTGCACTAAAATTTAGTACAATATTTTTAGGTAATTCAATCGTATATTTTTCATTCGATTTGTCTGCCTCAGTTTTAGTTAATAAATCGTCTAAAATTAATTTGTTGGTGTAAAAATTCGTTTTAACAGCTAGCTGTTCTCCTTCAATAAATAAAAAGGCTAATAGGTTTTTAAATCGTCCATTTAACCCAAACTGACTATTGTTTAATTCAAATTTTAAGTCACCAATTTTAACATCATTGTTGTTGAATTTAAATGAGCCGTTAATGTTTTTAATGTGTTTGTCGTTATCAATTAATTTTAGGTTGGCATCGTTTAATAGAGCGGTTCCTTTTGCATTTAAATTCCTCAATTCTGTTGCTTTTATGTTGCTCAATTCTTTAATATAGCCATCATAAAACAAGTTAATTTCTAAGTTTCCTGAAGCAATTTCTAAACTATCAATTTTAAAAAAATCTTTAGCAGCAGCAATGTCAACATTGGCTTTAGACTCAAACTCAATGTAAGGGTTAGAGAAGTTAGTGATTACATAATTTCCAGAAATATGTCCTGGACCAAAATCGGCATTGAGTTCGTTTAAGTTTAGTTGCGAAGTATTGATGTTGTTTTTTTTACCATTGGTAAAATTACCTTTAACACTAAGGTTTGTTAACGATTGGTTAGAAGATTTTTCTGTAACAATACCATTGGATATGCTAAAATTAGCATCAAAAGCAGGAGACTTTTTTGCAGATAATTCTCCTTTAATGGTAGAAGAGTAG
>JAQXDJ010000288.1 GCA_029251425.1 Vicingaceae bacterium | reverse complement strand
TATATTGGGTATTATGGAAAAGATACTCATCTGAGTGGTGATCCTGAAAAAGTGGTTATTTCAAGAGGAGTTCCAATTGCCAAAGCAATGGAGGATGAGGCACTAATAGCTTGGTCTGTAAATGGTGAGGATTTACCCGTAATGAATGGGTTTCCATTACGATTAGTCTTTGGAGGTTGGCCAGGTTCTACTTCTGGTAAATGGTTGAATAAAATTGTAGTTAGAAATAAGGTGCATGATGGACCTAAAATGGGAGGGAATTCTTATCGAATTCCAAAATATCCAGTAGCTCCAGGAACAAAAGTTCCTGAAGAGGATATGGAAATTATTGAAGAAATGCCTGTTAAATCTTTAATTACATACCCTAAGACAGGGGCGCTAATTAAAGGGGATAAATCTTTTGAGATTAGAGGGCATGCTTGGGCAGGAGATTTAACAATAGCACAGGTTCATATTTCATTAGACTATGGAGCAACTTGGAGATTGTGTGATTTATCAGAAGCAGTAAATAAAAATGCATGGCAACATTTCAATATAAAAGTATCGCTTCCTAAAAAAGGTTATTATGAGGTTTGGGCTAAAGCTACAGACAGTGATGGTGTAGCTCAACCAATGGTGATACCACAATGGAATCCTAAAGGATATTTAAATAATGCTTGTCATAGAATAGCTGTTAAACGGGGTTAGGTTGGGGGAAGACATAGGAAATAGAGAAGAGCTATTAGCTATTGTAGATAGGGTGGTGAAAATAATTAGGGTTGTTTTTATTGTCGTTTTATTATATCCTTTTGCGTTTTATGTTGCTTCAAAAATTGATTTTGAAAAAGAGAAAATAATAGAAAAAGTTGTTGAGATTCCTATTGTTGAAAATGGGATTGATGTTGAGAGTGGATTAATTGTAGATCAGCATTACGAATTGGTAAAAGGAACTTGTTCAGCTTGTCATTCTATAAATTTAGTTACACAAAATAGTGCTACCAGAGAAGGTTGGAAAGATTTAATTGTCTGGATGCAAAAAACTCAAAAACTTTGGGATTTAGGAGATGATGAGGTATTGATTTTAGATTATTTAGAAAAGAATTATGCACCAAAAGAACAAGGGAGAAGAGCTCCTTTAAAAGATATAGAATGGTATGAATTGTAGAAGAATATTAAAGTATTGGCTGGCTGTAAGCTTTTTGATTTTTGTTGTCGGAGCGAGTGGTTTTAATATGGAGCCACATTTAATTTCTAGTCAAAATGCAAATGAGTTAATATTAAGTGACTCGAATGTTGTTGTAATTGATATTAGAAAATTAGAAGAATACAGTCTAGGACATTATAAAGGTGCTTTATGTATTTGGCGTTCTGATTATGTGGATACATCATTTGCTTATGGAGGAATGATGCCAGGAAGAGAACAGTTCAAAAATATTCTTTCACACCTTGGGGTAAAAACAACGGATAAAATCTTATTGTATGATGGTAGAGGAGGGTGTGAATCAGCTCGTTTTTGGTGGATTTTAAAAACCTATGGGCACCTAAATGCATTTGTGATTGATGGAGGTTTTGAGACTTTAAAAAATGATGTCTTAAATATAACAAATGTGGCATCAGAGGTGATGACTTCAAATTACGAGTTTCCTGAAAAAGAAGATTTAAAACTTTATGCTTCTATAGAAGATGTGAAAGATGCAATTAAAGACTCGAATACTATTTTATTAGATACAAGAACCATTGCTGAGTTTATAGGAAAGAAGCAAAAGAAAGGAGCTTTTCGGACAGGTAGAATTCCTCAAAGTATTTTAAGCGATTGGACTAATTGTGTTCATTATGATAAAGATAAAACACTAAAGTCTATTAAAGATTTGGAGTATGATTTTAATAAGTTAGGAATCACAAAGGATAAAAATATAATTGTTTATTGTCATTCAGGTGTGCGTTCTGCTCATACTGTTTTTGTATTAACAGAATTGTTAGGGTATCAAAATGTAAAAAATTATGATGGTTCATGGATAGAGTGGAGTTATCATAAAGATTTACCTATAGATTCTGGTAATGTTGATGAAGAAATAGCTGTGAATGCAGGTGGTCAGAGTGATTATTGGACTTTGTTTGTTGGTTCTTTCAGTTCGTATGGAAACTATGTTTGGTCTGAAATTACTTTCCAAGCAAAGCCTTGGTATCAAAATTACTTTTGGCTGTTAATTGTATTATCTTTAATAGTGTGGTTGTTAGAGTTTCTTTTCCCATGGAGGAAAAACCAACCTTTAATTAGGGCTGATTTTTGGATTGATGCATTTTACATGTTTTTCAATTTCTTTATTTTTAATCTCGTGATATTTATTGCGTTCTGTAACCTAACGTCTCAAATATTTAAAGACTTATTTGGAGGAGATTTGTCGGATTTAGCATTAATTAATATTCAAGATTATTCTGAATGGTTACAATTGCTTATCTTTTTTGTTGCTACCGATTTTGTGCAGTGGTTTACTCATGTTCTGCTGCACCGATTCGATTTTTTATGGCGTTTTCATAAGGTGCATCATTCTGTTGAGGAGATGGGGTTTGCTGCACATTTGCGTTATCACTGGATGGAGAATGTGTTTTATACGCCAATGAAGTATTTAATGGTAATGTTAATTGGAGGGTTTCATCCTGAACAAGCTTTTATTGTTTATTATGTTTCTATTGCAATTGGACATATTAATCATGCAAACATTGGTTTGGATTATGGTCCGTTTAAATACATCTTAAATAACCCTAAAATGCACATTTGGCATCATGCTTATGACTTGCCAGATGATCATAAGAATGGAGCGAATTTTGGTATTTCTTTGAGTGTTTGGGATTATATTTTTAGAACGAATTATATTCCTCATTCAGGAAGAGATATTCGATTGGGGTTTGAGAAAATTGAACAATTTCCCAAAACATTTTTCAAACAATTGTTTTCAGGATTTACTTCAAAAAAATAAATTCAGTTTTTTTCTTTTAACAAGAAAATTGTATTGAAAAATGCAAAAAATGTAATGCCAATTTGGGTTTCTAGGGTGTCTTCCGATAGCATTGAAAATAATATTATACATAAAAAAGATAGGTAGAAGTAATTGTTAAACATTCTATTTTTAATGAATGGATAAATTAAAGAAAACCCAAAAACAATAATCCCTAAAAGACCAAAAGCAACTGTGAAAGTAATATATTGATTATGAGCTCTTAGTTGGTATTGTGGTTTTAGAGTTGTATTGTCTAACTGGTATTGTGTTTGAAAAGCTTCAGCAAGATCTCCTGTACCAACTCCAAAAAAGATATTCTTTTTGATAATGTTAAATGCTGTTCTCCAGTATTCCCATCTCATAATAACAGAATGACCATTAAAATCTCTTCCTTGTATGTAATTGTCGTGTTCCCAAATAATTTCATAAATCCTTTTATCAATACCATTCATGGTAAGGAATTTATAGTTTGGAATTCCCTGTTCTATTGCTGTAACTTCTTTTTCTGTAAGATCTTTAACAGCTTTTGCATTTTTGTAAATTCCTTTTGAAGTTAAAAAACGAATGAGTGTCGTAGATAAATATTGACCTTTCAAATCTTTTCCTGAAAATGATAAAGAGCTTCTTTTGTTCCATTCCATCTCTAATTCAACCCAGGCTATATTGCTCCAAATTAAATAGCCGTTTTCTTTGTCATTTTTTCTTATTGTGGTTTTATCAAAAGTATATTCAATACCATCTTCAGTCAATTTTAATGGCTTAAGAGGGTTCGTTTTTTGGTAGTAATTATTGAAGCTTTTATTTAGAGTGTAAACTGAGGTTACTGATAGTGTTATTGAAATTAAAATAAAGGAATATTTTAACCATGTTTTTTTTGATTTAATACTGTAAATAGAAAGCAGTATTATTGAAGTTGAGAGAAGGATAATAACACCAGTAAATAGATTGGATATAAATAAAAAAGAAATCAACCATATTGAAGTGGATACCCAAATAGTTTTCAATTTATTACTGAATGATTTTAATGAAAAGTAAATGGATCCAAAAATTACTAAACAAATTTCTAAACCAAACCTTATGTGTGAGTTGAACCTAGATAGTGCACGTGTATCAGTAATTACTTCGTTGGTGCCGCCTAGCATAATAAATGTGCTCCAAAGGGTTGAAATTAATACACCTCCAACATAAAATTTAAAAATAAGAGCAAATTCTTTTTTAGTAATTGGACTAAACCCAATAATTAAAAATGGTAGAGAAAATATGGGTAGTTTTCTTCTTAAATCATCAATTGCAAAACTAAAGTCTTCTGAATATAATAACCCAATTAAACTAAGTATATATATAGAAATTAATGAAAGAGCAATTTTGTTTTTAAAAAAGGTTGCAACCTTTTTCATTATGTTTCCATCAAATAGCCAAAGAGCAAACAGCCCATATTGTCCAAGAGCAACAAGAGGTTTTGATACAGAAAGCCCAATAGCAATTACTGCCAAACAAATTAAGAATAGGTTTCTCTTTTTTAAAAATGTGTAAGAGGTTTCCAAAACCTAATAGAGTGTTGGTTAGTTACTTATTTGTTCCTGCTAAAATTGAAGTGTAAAGCGTTTTATCTTTTAAAGTTTTTATGGCTTCTTCTAAAACGATGTCATGTTGAAGTGAGGCTTCAATTTGCCCTATTTGATAATGATATCTAGTAACGATTTCATTTTCTAAGATGTATTTTATTTCATCTTTAAATTTATATAAATCGCCTTTTTTTTTTTTTTTTAATTTCTCTTTTAAAGCTTCGTATTCCGTTTTAACATCATCAAAATATTTATCATCTTTTGTTGCTTTTTCTAACTCAACTAATAAGTCTTCACTCTCAGTTGTATATTCATAGTCCTTATCAGAAAGGTAGTTTACAAATTCGTCATATTCATTATCAGTTAACGAAAAATCTTTTGCTTCAGCAATGGTTTCGTGCTTCAATCTATATTCAGTAGCATACCCAAAAAATAAACTTTTTAATAATAAGCTTGCAGAAATATTGCTTAATAAGTTTGGTTTTACTTCAATATCAGGTGCAATTCCTTTTCCATCAAAAACGCTTCTTTTGGAGTTTACTGTTTTAAATTCTGTAATTAATGAGTCTGGTATATCTTCAGCTTTTCCATTCTTGTTTTTATGTGAGTAATCTAATTTTTGAATACATCTTCCACTAGGAGTGTAATATTTAGCAACTGTAACTTTTAGCTTAGAGTTATAGCTTAACGGTCTAACATTTTGTACCAAACCTTTTCCAAAAGAAAGCGAGCCTAAAACTACTGCTCTATCATTGTCTTGTAATGATCCTGAAACGATTTCTGATGCCGAAGCTGACCCTCCATTAACTAAAACTGCTAAAGGAATTTCAGTGTCAACAGGTGTTGATAGTGCTTTGTATTCTTTGTCCCAATCCTTAATTTTTCCTTTTGTGCTCACTACAGGTGTTCCTTGTTCTACAAAAAAGTTTACAATATTTACAGATTCCCTTAAAAGTCCGCCACCGTTTCCTCTTAAATCTAAAATGATTGATTTAGCACCTTTTTCTTTCAAGTCATTTAAAGCTGCTTTAACTTCTGAGCTCGCAGACTCTGTGAAACCTGTTAATCTAATATATCCAACGTCATCGCCAACAATTCCTGAGTAAGGAACATCTTTAATTTTCACTTCACTACGCGTTACGGTTTTGTTTAGTAATTCTGAAGTGCCTGGTCTTTCAATAACCAAATCAATAGTAGTTCCTGGCTGACCTAATAAAAACTCACGAATTTCACTTGAGTTTTTTCCTAAAGCATCATTCCCATCAATTTTAATAATTTTATCTCCCGCCCTAAGTCCAGCTTTATCGGCTCCAAATCCTTCATAAGGTTCAGAAATAACTACTTTATCTTTTTGTGTTTGAATTAGTGCTCCAATTCCACCGTACTGACCAGTAGTCATCATTTTATAGTCTTCCATTTTAGACTCAGGAATGTAATTGGTGTAAGGGTCTAGAGACTCCAACATGGCATCAATACCAGTTTTCATTAGTTCTCCAGGATTGGCGTCATCAACATAGTAAATATTCAATTCTCTGAATAAAGTTGCAAAAATGTCAAGGTTTTTAGATACTTCAAAGTAGCTACTTTCTGTAAAACCAACTGTAAATATTGATGTTGTTGCAATGGCTATGATTGCAACTATTTTATTGATGTGTTTTTTCATAAGTGTTTATTTTATCTTAACCTAAAGAGGTGTAAATGCTCTACGCAAAGTACGTTAAGAAAGTTTACATTGTTAAGAAATTATGAATTATTATGATTTTTTTCATTTTCTTAATTTTTACTCTTTTATGGAACAGGATCATGACCGTGACCTCCCCATGGGTGGCATGAAAATATTCTTTTTAATCCTAGCCAACCACCATAAAAGGGGCCGTGTTTTTTTATAGCGTCAATACTATATTGTGAGCAAGTTGGTGTATATCTACAGTTTTGACCCAATATAGGAGAAATACTCAATTGGTAAAAGTGGATAAGTATCACAAATATTTTACTAAAGAACCATTTCACTCTAGTTCAGTTAAACGGGATAGCAGTACTTTTATTTTACGTTCAATTGTTTCGAAGGGGAGTATTTCTTTGGATGAATAAATAAACATGATATCAAACTCTAGAGCCTTATTTTTTAGAGAAGTTTTTAATTCCTGATTATTTAATCGGTAAGCTTCTCTCATTCTTCTTTTAATAAGGTTTCTTTTAACGGCCAGCTTAATGTTCTTTTTAGAAACAACTACTCCAGCGTTTATTGAAACGCTTTCTGGTGTTGGTTTTTTAATGTAAATAGCTCGTATTGGAAATGCGTTAATAGATTTTCCTTTGCTAAAAAGGTAGTCTATAGCTTTTTTGCTTTTTAGCTTTTCGTTTTTCGAATATTTATTGTTGGTTTCCAAAACTTAACGCAAATGTAATGGTTTCAAAAAGCTTTGCTATTTTTATTTGTTACTTTTGTTTACAATAAATTCAAACCTATCTTAGATTTTATAATAGATATTGACACCAACTTATTTCTTTTTTTTAATGGAATTAACAACTCGTTTTGGGATAGTTTTTTTTATGTAGTAACAGGAAGGGTTTTTTGGATTCCGTTTGTGTTGGGATTGCTTTTTTTGGCTTATTTAAGGGTTGGTTGGAAAGTAGTTTACGTGTTTTTGTTTATGGGAGTAGCTATGGGCTTGGCAGATGTAGTTTCAGTTAAATTATTTAAAGAAGTTTTTGAACGTCTAAGGCCTTGTCATAATCCTATAATTACAGATTTAGTACATACGGTTAATGGGCATTGTGGAGGTCAGTTTGGTTTTGTTTCATCGCATGCAACTAATAGTTTTTCATTAGCAGTTTTTGTGGGGTTGTTATTTAAGAAGAAGTTTAGATTTGTAATGCCTGTTATGCTTTTTTGGGCAGTTTTGGTTTCTTATAGTAGGATTTATGTTGGTGTACACTTTCCTTTAGATGTTTTTTGTGGAGGAATGTTAGGAGCTATAATTGCTTGTTTAGTATATCAGGTGTTTCTGTTTTCTAATCAAAAATTTAATTTAAAATTAGAGGAGTTATGATTAACCTTTTGGCAATATTTATCGGAGGAGGCTTGGGAAGTTTGTGTAGATATGGAATTTCTAAACTCTCTTTAAAGATGGTTACTACTAATTTTCCTTTAGGAACATTTTTGGCAAACACCTTAAGTTGTGTTTTGTTAGCAGTAGCTGTAGTTTATTTTAGTGGTAAAATTTCGGGGAATATGGCACTAAAATTATTTCTAATTACAGGTTTTTGTGGAGGGTTTAGTACTTTTTCTACGTTTAGTTTAGAAACATTTGAGTTATTAAAACAAGGTAACTATATAGTTGCGTTATTAAATATTGCAATTAGTGTTTTGGTGGGAATTTCTTTAATATTTTTTATTTTAAAAAATCAAGTACAATGAAAAGGTTTATACTGTTGAGTTTAATAATGTTTCCTTTTTTATCTCAAGGACAAAAAAAGCAACCAAAATTAGTTGTAGGTATTGTGATAGATCAGATGAGGTATGATTATTTAACCCGTTTTTGGGATAAGTATGGTGATGGAGGATTTAAAAAATTGGTCAACGAAGGGTTTAACTGTAAAAATGCAAATTATAATTATATGCCAACCTATACTGGTCCTGGGCATGCCTCTATTTATACGGGAACTACTCCTGAAAACCATGGGATAATTTCTAACCATTGGTATAATAAATATGCTAACAATGAAATGTATTGTGCAGGAGATTCTACAGAAATGACTGTAGGAACTTTAACTGAAGCCGGTAAAATGTCTCCACGGAATTTAGTGAGTACAACAATTACAGATGAATTAAAGCTAGCAACTAATAATCGAGGGAAAGTTATAGGGATATCTATAAAAGATAGGGGAGCAATTTTACCGGCAGGGCATAAAGCAGATGCTGCTTATTGGTATGATGGTGGAGATGAAGGAAAATGGATTACGAGTACTTTTTATATGGAAGAATTGCCTAAGTGGGTTCAAAAAGTAAACGAAACGAATAACTCTAATAAATATTTAAATGGTAAATGGG
>JAQXDJ010000278.1 GCA_029251425.1 Vicingaceae bacterium | reverse complement strand
GCTTAGCAGTCATTCCATCTGTACTTTCAACAGCTCGTAAAGCTACGGCTTTTTCGTAAGTTCTTTCATCACCCATTACTCCAACCGATTGAACTGGCAATAAGATTGCTCCTGCTTGCCAAACTTCATCATATAAATTTGCTTCTTTCAATCCGTTTATAAATATAGAATCGACTTCTTGCAAAATCTGTACCTTTTCTGCTGTAATATCTCCCAATATACGAATTGCTAATCCAGGACCAGGAAAAGGGTGCCTTCCTAGCAAACTTTCAGCTAAGCCCATAGACCTTCCAACTCTTCTCACTTCATCTTTAAATAATAACCTTAATGGTTCAACAATTTCCAATTTCATATAATCTGGTAACCCACCAACATTATGATGTGACTTTATGGTTTGTGAAGCTCCGCCATTTACTGAAATAGACTCAATAACATCTGGATAAATTGTTCCTTGTGCTAACCATTTTACATCAGAAATTAAATTAGCTTCTTCATCAAAAACATCAATAAAGGTCCCTCCTATCGCTTTCCTTTTTGCTTCAGGGTCTGATAAATTAGCTAGAGAAGTATAAAATTTATCTTTAGCATTTACACCTTTCACATTTAATCCTAAGTGTTCATATTGATCTAAAACACTTGTAAATTCATCTTTTCTTAATAAACCATTATCAACAAAAATACAATACAAGTTTTTTCCGATTGCCTTATGTAATAATATTGCCGCAACAGTAGAGTCAACTCCACCAGACAATCCTAAAACAACTTTATCGTCACCAATTTTAGCCTGCAATTCAGCTACTGTACTTTCTACAAAAGAGTCTGGAGTCCAGTCTTGTGAAAAACCACAAATACCAACAATAAAATTCTTTAATAGAATAGTACCTTCTTTTGAGTGATAAACTTCTGGATGAAATTGAATAGCATAAGTATCTTCCCCTTTAAAGTGATACCCTGCCACCTCAACATCTGCAGTACTTGCTATAATTTCAACATTTTCTGGAGCTGTTTTAATCGTATCTCCGTGGCTCATCCAAACCTGAGAATTATCAGACATCCCTTTTGTTAAAGCATTTTCTTTATTTACATAAGATAAATTTGCTCTACCGTATTCTCTAATTTTAGAGGGCAATACTGAACCACCAAATGTTTGAGCCATATATTGCGCCCCAAAACAAACTCCTAACAAAGGCATTTGCCCTTTTATTGCCGATAAATCTGGCTTAGGAGAATTCTCATCTAAAACCGAAAACGGACTTCCAGATAAAACAACTCCTTTATAGCTGTTAATATCCAATTTATCCATCTTATCATAAGGATGAATTTCACAATAAACATTTAATTCCCTTACTCTTCTTGCTATAAGTTGAGTGTATTGAGATCCAAAATCTAAAATCAGTAGTTTTTCCATATTGCGGCAAAGATAATTGATGTAATTTGATTACAATATTTTTAAGACCTCAACTTTTCACATCTATCCATAACTTTTAAACAACTGTTAACAATAACTTAAGCTAAAGAAAATTTAACCCCTAAAAATAGCATTTGAATTTGTTCATAAAAATCACAAAGTGAATTATTTAGTTAACCGCCTAATTCTAACCCTCAACTTATAATAACCAATTCCACAACCCAATAACATTCCTCTTATAGTAAAAAGGTAAACTCCTAAACCAACATATATAATCCAAGGATTAAAATCGCCTCCAATTTCTTTACTCATTTTGTGAGTCATTACCTCCATAACAATCACTCCAATACCAGCTATAAATCCTAATGACAAATAAATAATAGCTAACATTAATAAAACCAACACTGTTTTTAGTAAAGTTATTTTTGTTGAACTTTTCATCTTCTAAAAATAGACCTTTTAAACAACTGTTAACAAGAATTTAATCCAAAAGCAACCTTCAAAATTAAAATAACGTTTATTTTTGAGCTGACTTTTGAATGACTACCTATATGGATCCTCCTAAACCATTCAAAAATCCGAACAACTAACATATGAACTCCTCTGTTAAAAAAATTAGTTTAACAGCTCTTATCACTGCTTTATTCTTATTTACATCCAATAGCACTCATGCTCAATGTCTTGAAATTGAAAGTATTTTAGTTGATGCTTGCGGTCTTGGATCTTTAGAAGGAGAAAATGAAATGATCCGATTTAAAGTTGGATCCACCCCACTCAATAGTAGCAATCTTACAGCAAGTTTTCCAACAGCAAATACTTTTTTAGGCATTTGTCAGAATGGCGCATCTGCAAATGCCACCGCAAACCTTAACGCTACAATTATTGGTTGTGGATTTTTAAAAGAACCTACAGCTGGCATTCTTCCAGCAAATGCTAATGTTTTATTATTAACAAGCACCGATATTGACATCACTGCAAATTCGTTTGCAAATTTAAATGATACATTATATGTAATTTATCAATGTGCAGGTAACACAAGTGGTCATTTCGGGAACAATAGTGCGGGGATAAAAACTTTTAGCATTTCATTTTCAATCCCTGTTGGCTGTACAGATGTAGTATCTTGGCAAAATTCAAACTTAATAGGTGGAAATGGTGCTCTTGTCAATTTTGATCCTCCTGGGAACGCCACATTTAGTAATAATGGCTGCCAAGCTGCTTTTGTTCCCTCAGGTATTTCAGCATCAGTATTACTAGGCTCATCTCTTCAAATTTGCCCAGGTGATAGCATAAATTTATTTGGAACACTAATTGGAAACATAGACTCTCTTAAATGGTCTGGAGGATTAGGCACCTTCAATGATTCAGAGAACGACACTGCAACCTACTACTCTTCTATTAACGAAACTGATTCTTTTTATATAAAAATAAGAGGATTTAACGCCTGTGTTTCTGGAATTACAGATAGTGTTTTGGTTTATTTTGTTGACAGCTCAGATGTATCCATTCTAGAAGGAACATCCATCGATATTTGTCCAGGAACAAACACAAATCTCAACGCTTCAGGAGCAAGTAATTATTTATGGAGCACTAGTTCCATATCAAATTCAATTAGCATCAACTCTGCTGCTCAGTTCTTTGTCACTGACACTACTAACAAATGTTTTCCTGACACCGCCTTCATTCAAGTCAATTTATCCACTCAACCTTCAGTAACAATTTCCGAAAACGACACCTCGATCTGTCAAGGAGAGACAGTGATTCTCCATGCAAATGGTGCAAACAATTACGTTTGGAATAATTCTTCTGACTCTATTACTGTAATAACCTCAGGATCATACTTTGTATACTCAACAATTCCATGCCTTTCTGACACTGACACAGTTTTAGTTACAGTGGTTCAACCAACAAATGTTACTATCTTAGAAAGCAACCCCTCATTTCTATGCAATGGTACATCCTTCGTTTTACATGCAAGCCCATCATCCAACAACTACACCTGGAACACGTCAGAAAATTCAGACTCAATCACAATAAACACATCTGGAACATATACTGTTAATTTTTCTGACAACATCTGCCCAAACACTTCAGCTTCTATTGATATTATTGACCAATCTTTCCCATCCGCAACCATAATAGGAGAAAGCTCTTTTTGTTTTGGAGAATCACTATTTTTAGATGCATTAGGAATAGGAGATTTCACTTGGTCTAATGGTGATAGTGGAAATTCAACATTAATAAATTCTCCACAACAAATAATTTTAACCGCAACCAATTTTTGCGGAACCGCAACAGACACGAAAAGAATTTCAGAAAGAAACTGTAATGAAAACGATTCTGTTTATGTTTTTATTCCCAATGTAATAACTCCCAACAACGACAATTCAAATGACATTTTTAAAATTGAAGGAATAGGAATTAAAAGCTTTTCTGGGAAAATATATAACCGTTGGGGAAAACTCCTTTTTGAATGGAATGACATAAATACTGGATGGAATGGAAACGAAAATTCAGAAGGCACTTATTTCTTTGTAGTCGAAATAAGTTTTATTAACGATGAAAATGAATTTTATAAAGGTTCAGTGGAATTATTCAAATAGTAATTAACAAACAAGCTATATCTGTTAATAATTATTTAACCTTATCATTACTTAATCAGGTATTTAGCTTTAATATTTTACTTACTTTAGCAGTATAGATTGAGTGATTACCCTAGAGAAACAACAACTCGTTTCGAAACCGCTTAAATAGAATTACGTTACAGTAAGTATGTTTAAAAAGTTTGTCATATCAATTACCTTTCTACTTTCAACTTTTGTTAGTGGATTTTCACAAACTACATATTTTGATTTACCCGGTGGGGGTGCGTTCCCGGCTGGATGGAGTAACACAAACAATATTGCAGCCCAACCTATTGATAAAAGCTCTTATCACCTAGTTGAACCAGGAAGTCCTGGCGATTTAATTTTAACTTCTTCTTTTGACTTATGCGCCCACACAACAGCAACTCTTACATTAGATATTGGTTCTTTTGGGTCAGGAACCCATAATGCATTAAAAGTAGAAGTTTCTCTTGATGGAGGTGCAACATATACGCAAACATACATTACTGCTGCAACTACTGGATCAGCAGAAGTACCAATTACTCCAATTATTATTTCTCCCGTTTCATCTACGGTAGTCATTCGATTTAGTGTCGATGCGACAAGCGGAAGAGGTATTAGAATGCAAAACTTAAAACTTGTCGGAAATGGAGCATCATCATGTGGTGGTGGTTCTAACACTGTAACTTTTAACGGAAATGGTAGCGATGGCGGCTCCATGAGTAACCAAACAGCGAGTAGTTCAACTGCACTTACATCAAATTCTTACACTCAAACAGGCTGCACATTTATTGAGTGGAATACTGCTAATGATGGAAGTGGAACTTCATTCGCAGACGGAGCTACCTATAGTTTTTCTGCAAACATTACTCTTTATGCTCAATGGAACTGTCCTCCAGGAAGCGGAAACTGTATTGATGAAGATTTTGTAGATTTTTCAGATTGGACAAACAATGGGACAGCAATAGATAATGTAACTAGTCATGCAGGACTTGCAATACCATGTAGAGCTTTAGGCTCAGGGGACGACCTAATTTCTCCTCCAGCCAACAATCCTACTCAACTACAGTTTTATCAAGATGCAAGTAGTGGAGGAAACGGCAGCTCAACTCTTGTAGAATACAGTTTAAATGGAGGCACCACATGGATAACCTGCCACACATTTAATGTAAGTAGTACTGGAGTAACAGAAACTGTAAACCTTACAAATGTTGGAGGAGTTGATTTATCAACTTTCACTGGAGTTATTTTTAGATTTTCTTCAACTTTTAACACTTGGTACCTAGACGATGTTGTTGTTACATGTGGTGTTCCGGTGTCAAACACTATTACTACAGGAGCTATTTCTGGAGCTCCATTTAGTGTAATGTGTGGAACATCTGCTAATGGAACAGTAGCATTTACATCTACTGATCCTTTTACTGCAGGGAATATTTATACTGCACAACTATCTGATGCCTCTGGGAATTTTTCATCCCCAACAAATATTGGGACATTATCTTCAACTGCAAATAGTGGAACTATAAATATCACTATTCCTGCAGGAACAGTTACAGGTGCTGGATACAAAATTAGAATAATATCTTCTGCGCCATTTGTAACCGGTAGTGAGTCCTCTACTTTTACCATTACACTTACAGACGGACCTTGTGCCACAGTATGTCCTGAATTGACTGGAATATTAGTTGATGCTTGTGGCGGAGCAATTGAAGGTATTAACGAACTTTTCACGTTTACAAACGGCAGCAGCAGTTTATCGCTAAATGATTTCTCTACTACATTTCCAAGCGCTGGAACATATTGCAACTCAGGTTGTGGAACAAACACATGGGTAACAAACCCTACCTATGTTGCACAACTGAACACAACGGCCTCTTGTCCCGGACTATTTGTTGAGGCAGATCCTATACCCGCAAACGGAAAGGTTGTCGTTTTTACAGGATCTTCACCTTCTTACAACTTTGATTATTCCGGAGCATGTGGAGCAGGACCGTATTATGCAGTATTTGCCAACAATACAAATACTGGAGGTCGATTTGCTAATTTCAGTTCTTGCTCAGTTAGAACGTTAAATGTAAGTTTTGGAGAAAGCTGTTCAGATGCAGTTTCTTATGATAGATGCCTACTTACCGGAGGCGCAACTCATGATGGCGATTTTGTAACCTATGATGCTACAGGAAATGCTACATACCTAAATGATGGATGCACTCCAACGGCTATTCTACCTATTACTTTAATTAATTTTAAAGGTCAGCAATTACAGAACAATACCAACCTATTAGAATGGTCAACAAGTTCTGAAATAAACAATGATTTTTTTAGCATAGAAAGATCCATAGATGCCAAGGAATTTTATAGTATTGGAGAAGTTAATGGTGCTGGAAATAGTAACAATTTAATTCACTATAAATTTACTGACGGTTCTCCTAACTTAGAGAGGAACTACTACAGATTAAAGCAAATTGATTTTAATGGCGAATATTCTTACTCTAAAGCAATTGCTCTCAGTAATAAAAAAAATAACACAAATATCTTTACAACAAACAGTGTTTTACATATAAACTTTACAAATGAGGTTAACAATAATAATTTGCAAATAATAGATGCTGTTGGAAGAGTTGTTTATTCAGAAGACATTAATTCAAACATAAAAATTAATACCACTAATTTTACAAAAGGAATTTACATCATAA
>JAQXDJ010000275.1 GCA_029251425.1 Vicingaceae bacterium | reverse complement strand
ACATAATATTTCGTATTCTGTTAAGAAAATTAACTAATTTTTAATCAATCAAACAATGAAGTATGAAGTCCAATCATAAAAAAATAATATACATTTTACTGGCTTTTATTCTTTTAGCTGGGGCAGCTATATATTTTGGAGGCAATATTTATGTTAAGAATAGATTAGAAAAAAAATTAGGAGAGTTAATTAATACAGATGACAATACTTTTTATAATTATAGCCTAGGAAGCTTTAGTTTTGAGCCTCTTTCAGGAACAGTAAAGCTTTCTAAAATTAGTATTGAGCCAACTGAATTTGCTTTAGCTTCGGTAAAAAACAATGAAAATGATCTACGTGTGGTAGGTGAATTTTCTATTGAAGAAATATTTTTTGAAGAATTTGAAATTAAAAAATTCTTTGAAACAGGCGAAATTGAATTGAAACAGTTTAAGATCTTAAATCCATCATTTACTATCCATCACAACATCAAAAAACAAACATCTGACACGTCTACTGTTTTAGAAAGTACTTTATCTGATAAATTTATTTCAGCTTACTCAGGAAAGCTTAATGTTTTAAATGCAAATCTTATCTTCAAAGAAATAAATGCGACTGGCTCTGATTTAAACGTACAAAATATAAATATACTTTTAACAGAAAGTTACGTTGATCCTCAAACTATAAAAAAACCTTTCCCTTTTAACTTTAAGAACATAAATCTCTCTTCAGATGGTTTATTCATAGATGTTTCCGATGATTATGAAATAAAATCTAAAGATATTTCTTTCAATATGCAGTCAAAATCATTTACTGTTGATAGTTTTAAACTAATCCCAAAACACTCTCATAAAGAACTTGAAAAAATTAACAAATACAATGTTGGAGAATATCAATTTGATGCTGACAAAGTTATTATTGAAGGTTTTAATTTTGAAACTTTTAAACATCATGGAAAGTTAGAGCTGAGCACAGTAAAACTCATCAACAATCACCTAGTGCTCTACAACAACAAAAACAAACCGTACCCTCCAAAAAAGGAGAAAGTTTTATGGGCAACAGCTATAAATAAAATTCCACTATCTTTTAGTATCGATTCTTTAATAATAGAGAATTCTACTATCAATATTCATGAGAAGAGCGAAATAACCCAACGTGTCAGTAATTTGTTTTTTGAAGAAATGAATGTAGCCATTACTGGTTTTTCTTCAGATTCTTTAACAATACAGGAACAAAACTTTATGATGGTAAAAGCAAATACAAAGTTTTTAGGCAAAGGAAAAGCTCAAGTTTTTATGAAAGTTGACTTAACCAGTTTAGATGATAATTATTGGGTAACAGGCAAAATGGGACCAATGAATATTGTTGAATTCAACCAAATATTAACCCCCTTATTTAATATTAATGCAACAGGTGGAAAAATTAAACATGCCTCTTTCAGTTATTTTGCGAATAACAATAAAGCTAAAGGGGTTATTGATTTAGAATATGAAGATTTAAAAATGGAACTCCATACGAATAAAAGCAAACACAAAAAGAATCGTTTTGCATCTGTTGTAGTTAATACAATCATTAAACAAAACAATAACAAAAGTAATAATAGCTATAAGCAAGGCATTATTTCTGCTGACCGGAACAAAAATAAAAGTTCTTTTAATTACTTATGGAAATCTTTACAGTCTGGTATAGTAAGTACGCTAGTTCCTGACCGAGTTTCAAAGAAAATTAATAACAAAAAATAAACTAACAATTATATAGGCCAAACACTTAAAATAGAGTAGAAGAGGTTTGGTATTTACTTATTTAGATGCTGCGTGAGGGATAGTAGTAATTACCGTGTAATGCCAATAGCCTGACCTTTAGGGCACGCCCAAAGAAATCTAATTTGCCTTAAAACAGTATTTAATTCTAAGAAATGCATTTCTCACACTTTCCAACCAATAAAACTTGAGCAAATTCAATTTCCCTATTAGTTATTGTGGGGATGGTAATGATGTTGAGCCTTGAGCGGCAATTTTACATAATGACTAATTATAAGGACAAAATAATAAACCTTATAAAAAAGCTAATCGCTGATAATCTCATATTTTATTTTTTCTGTACAATTATACATTCTACAAGAATTTTAAGAAGACTTGGATTGTGTTATCTATTTACTTTGCTGCCAAAAAAGCAAAACCAGTGAGGAACGAATGCAGACATAATAAACATTATAAGATCTAAACGACTACAAATGCATATTAGCTGTAAAGCTGCAATATATGCTATAATACCTTTTAAATAAAAAAACTATCGTTTTGTCTTATAATGCTACCAGCGTTATGTTAAATAAGTTTGGTGGGAGGGGAAATGGTTTAAATTTGACAACCATCAAAACCAATTAGAACTAAAGTTCTATCACCTTCATTGCTTATTTCTACAAAACCAGAATAGACATCCTCGTCAAAATCTATTATATCAAAAGAGTTTTCACTCCATTTATAATATTCTCCATCAATTAATAATAGCCTTAACACCTTTACAACATCATCAAATTCATAACCTATAAATTCAAAAATATACTTAGGAGAATCACAATGAATAGTTTTAGTTACTACAATGTTACCATAAAGTATCTTTTTTGATGGATCAAATTTAA
>JAQXDJ010000271.1 GCA_029251425.1 Vicingaceae bacterium | reverse complement strand
TTATGTTTAATTAATAATTAATAGATTTTTAACAACAGGTGGTATGTTTCTAAAGTTCATATTTAGTAATCGAATTGTTGGTTTAAATCTTCTAAATTCAACGTAATAATGGTTGGCTTTCCGTTTGGTAAACTATAAGGCATTTCGCAAGAAAATAGCTGATCAACTAATGCTTTCATTTCTTCGTAACTTAATTTTTTACCCGACCTAACACTCGCACTTCTTGCCATAGAAATGGCTAAATTTTCATGCTTTTTCAACTTCAACTCACTTTCATTAAGCTTGAATTGTTCTAATAACCCTTCAATCGTTTTCTTTATGTTTTGTTCTTTCAATTCAGTAGGAACTCCACTAACAACAAAACTACTTTTCCCCATTTTTTCAAAATCAAAACCTAAAGTCTTAATTTCTGCTTGTAATTCGTTTAACAACTCTGCATCAGCAGTTGTAAAATCTATTGTTTCAGGAAACAACAATTGTTGAGTAGCTCCTTTTCCTAAAGCAAAATTCTGAATGTATTGCTCAAATAATATTCTGGTATGTGCTCGTTCCTGATCAATAATTAAACTTCCAGATTTTAGTTGCCCCAAAATAAATTTATTGTGCAATTGAATTAAAGTCTGTTGTTCATCGTGCTCATCATCTTCCCAAGATGTCGAAATTATCTGTTGTTCTTCTATTGGCTCAACCTCAACTGTTCTTTCATTAGCATCAGGAACTAATTGTTCTGTTTCTTGTTCGAACGAACTATAAAGCGATTCCCAATTTTTGGTAGATTGAGGTTTTGGTCTTGATGGAGCTGAACTTTTTTCAGCAAAAGGATTGTATGATGTATTTACTTTTATTGTTGGCGCTTTAACAGGTTCTGAATTTCGCATTAATGGTACATTAAAACTCGATTCTTGTTCAAAATCTAATGTTGGAGCAATATTATGTTTTCCTAAAGCTTGTTTAACAGCAGTTCTTATAATAGCATAAATTGCACGTTCATCTTCAAACTTAATTTCTGTTTTTGTAGGATGAATGTTAATATCAATTTTTGCTGGATCAATCGTTAATTTCAAAAAATAAGAAGGGTGCTGATCTTTACTCAACAATTGATCAAACCCATTATTTACTGCATGATTCAAATATGAATTCTTAATAAATCTTTCATTCACAAAAAAGTACTGTTCTCCTCGTGTTTTCTTGGCAAACTCAGGTTTCCCAACAAAACCCGTTATTCCTACTATATCAGTATCTTCTTCAACAGGAACTAATTTTTGATTGTATTTATCTCCAAAAATTCCGACTATACGCTGTCTGTAACTTCCTTTTTTTAGATTAAAAACTTCATTACCATTATTGTACATGCTAAATGCAATATCTGCATGAACCATTGCAACACGTTGAAATTCTTCAATAATGTGTTTGATTTCAACTGGGTTTGATTTTAAAAAATTCCTTCTAGCAGGAACATTATAAAACAAGTTCTTAATAGAAAATGAAGTTCCTTTAGCACAACTACAAACTTCCTGCTCTTTTACCTCACTCCCTTCAATTATAATTTGTGTTCCTAAATCATTCCCTGCAATCTTAGTTTTTAATTCTACTTGAGCAATTGCTGCAATAGAAGCTAAAGCCTCACCTCTGAATCCTTTTGTACTAAGGTTAAATAAATCATCAGCGCTTTTTATTTTAGAAGTCGCATGTCGTTCAAAACTCAAACGTGCATCCGTTTCTGACATACCAAAACCATTATCAACTACCTGAATTAATGCTTTTCCAGCATCCTTAATTATCAAAGAAATATTATCTGCCCCTGCATCTATTGCATTTTCAAGCAACTCTTTTACAGCACTTGCTGGTCTTTGAATAACTTCTCCTGCAGCAATTTGATTGGCTACAGCATCAGGCAGTAATTTAATAATATCAGACATTAATCAATTCTAAGTTTGGATTGTCAAATTTACTAAGAAGATTAGGGCAAACTGAATATAACAAGATTAATTTATTTGCCTTTTTTGAATTTTTAACAGCTCAATGAAATTGACTACTTTCGCAAAATAATTATCTCATACAATGGCTAAAAAATTTAACCCCAAAAGAAACCTCAAAAAAAGTAGAACAAGTACTTTTTCTGTTACCGAGGAAACTGAACTTTTTAAGTTTATACAAACTATTGTTAAAGATAAAAGCAGAAACAAACTAAAAGCTATGCTTACGCATAAACAGTTTAAAGTTGGAAAAGAAATTATTACACAACATAATCATCCTTTAAAACCTGGAGATGTGGTTACTGTTAACTGGGATGGTGCTTTCAAAAAAGAAAAATACGAAGGTGTAAAAATTATTTTTGAAGATGATGACATCATTGTAATCGATAAAAAAAGTGGCTTATTATCTATTGGTTCTGCCAAAGAAAAAAGACAAACTGTTTACCGTATTGTTACCAATCACATTCAGCAATTAAACCCTGTTGCACGACTTTTTGTGGTACACCGTTTAGATAGAGAAGCTTCTGGTTTAATGGTATTTACTAAAAACAAACAAGCTCAAGTTGACTTAAAAGACAGTTGGGAATCTACATTCCAAAAAAACCTTTACTTAGCTGTTACTGAAGGAACTATACAGGAAGATACTCTTACCATTTCATCATACTTAAACGAAAGTAAAGCGTTAATTGTATATTCCGGAAACAATCCTAAGGTTGGTAAAAAAGCCATTACGCATTATAATGTTGTAAAGAAAAATGAGTTTTATACTCTATTAGAAGCTAACCAAGAAACGGAACGTAAAAACCAATTAAGAGTTCATTTAAAAAGTATTGGACACCCTGTGCTTGGTGACAAGAAATACGAAGCAACACAAAATCCAATTAACAGAACTGCTGTTCATTTAAGAAAAATCCATTTCATTCATCCAGCAACCAACGAAAAAATGGAGTTTGAAACTAAAGTTCCTGAAGATTTCTTAAGAATATTTAGACACAACTTTTATCGTTAAACTAACGTATAGTCAACCATGAAAAACACTGCTTATTTTTTTATTGCTGCAACGGGTGTCATTTTAACTTTACTCTACGGAAAAAGTTTATTAGTCCCTTTTATATTTGCTTTGTTATTGTGGTTTTTGGTTAGAAAAATAAGACAGTTACTAGATAAAGTCTCCTTTATTAAAAAACATATCCCAGCACGATTAAAGAACCTTTTTCCTGCATTAATTATTTTAGGAATTATCAGTTTTGTAGCTAAGATATTATTAACCAACATTAATAATTTAGCACAATCCTACCCTATTTATGCTGGTAATGTAGAGATGGTTATCACTAAAATAAATGAGACTTTTGGAATTAATATTATAGAAAATTTTAAAGATCAATTGGTAGATTTCGATTTTGCAAAAATCCTAAAAAACCTATTTCAATCTATTACTGAACTATTAAGTAACACCTTTCTCATTATTATTTTTGCACTTTTCATTTTTTTAGAAGAAAGCAATTTTGGGAACAAACTAAAAAATATTTTTATTGACAAAGAAAAATACGATAGTCTTGATGGCGTTCTTGGAAACATAGAAAAATCTATTGCTAACTATATTGGCATTAAAACATTGGTAAGCTTTACTACAGGTGTCATCAGTTATATCGCTTTATTATTTATAGGAATTGATTCGCCTCTTTTTTGGGCATTTTTAATTTTCATTTTAAACTTTATTCCTACTATTGGTTCTATGATTGCCACTCTTTTCCCGGCTGTATTTTGCTTGTTACAATTTGGAGAGTTTACACCAAGCTTGTTAGTGTTTTTTATTGTAGGAAGTATTCAAGTTGTTATTGGTAATGTGCTTGAGCCAAAAATAATGGGCAATACTTTAAACATTAGCCCTTTAGTTGCCATAACATCTCTACTTGTTTGGGGAACCATTTGGGGAGTTACCGGAATGTTATTGAGTATTCCTATTACCGTTTGTATTGTAATTGTTTGTTCTCATTTTGAGAATACTAAAGCAGTTGCAATATTACTTTCTGAAAAAGGAAAAATTTAGTTTACTTTCTAGAAACAACAGTTTTAGCAATCATATCGTGTATCGTTTGTTTTTTATCTCCAAAAGCAAAAAAGAAACCTATAAAAATTACCAAACCTAAAAAACTACCAATTGTTCCTATAAAAGCTACACTTGCTATACCTCCTATTAACGAAAGTAGAGTACTTCCATATTTAAGCGCAGCTCTCAACCACAAACTTCCTGCATCTGCTTTAGCCCCATCCGTATTGGTGTTTACAATTTGTAATAACATTTTCCCTGGAGATTGTCCTAACGCTCCTTCCATAATAAAAAACACAACAACCAATAACGAAACTGCTGCAGAGTAACCAAAAGTCTTTAACATAAACGCTTCTATATCCATATCTGAATTAGCAAACATTGTCATTGCTCCATCCACTTCAGTTAGTTGTTCTGCAAAAAAGGTAAGTGCTAAATCTTCCCCAACAAAAGTTGCTATAAAACCTCCAAAAACAAGAGAAATTAATAAATCTAACATATAAGCTCCAAAACGTCTTCCATAATTCTTAATTTAATTCGTTTCTCAAAACCTCAACTATTCGTTTAGTTGCTTTTCCATCCCAATTTGGTGGAATAGTTCCTGTTTTATAAGTTCCATTTTCTATCTCGTTAATTTTTGCAGCAACTGCTTCAAAATTATATTTCACCAACTCGTTTGTACCAATAGTTATGGTACTTGGTCGTTCTGTGTTTTCTCTTAACGTTAAACAAGGCACTTGTCTAAACGTTGTTTCTTCTTGTATTCCTCCACTATCGGTTAACACATATTTACAGGTGCTAATTAGTTTCTGAAAACTTAAATAGTTTAACGCTGCTGTAATAATTACTTTCGGATTATTCTCTAATTGGTCAAACAAACCATGCTTAATTAAACTGTTTTTTGTTCTGTGATGTATCGGAATAACCAAATGACTATTTTCTGAAACCTTAGCAATAATATTCAACAAAATTTCTAAGCGTTCTTTTGTATCAACATTACTTGGTCTGTGCATTGTCATCAATACAAAGCTCTTCTCTTCTATTCCTAATTCTCCTAGTATTTTATCTTCTTGAATAACCGGATCAAAAGCAACCAAAGTATCTATCATTGTATTACCTACAAAGTGAATGTTATTAACATCCTTTCCTGCTTCCAATAAATTATCATAACCGCTTTGTTCGGTAACAAAAAATCCATCACAAACTAAATCAGTAATTAAACGATTAATTTCTTCAGGCATTTCATTATCGTAACTTCTTAGACCACTTTCTAAATGGAATAATTTTGTTCCTGTTTTATTCCCAACTATTGCTCCTGCTAAAGTTGAATTAACATCTCCAACAACAACTAAAGCATCTGGCTGGTGCTTTATAACTGCTTTTTCTATTTCTATAATTGCTTGCCCAATTTGGTTGGCAGGACTAGCTGGGTTTACATTTAGATATTCTGGTTCTTTCAGCTTTAACTGCTTAAAAAATATATCAGACATGTTTGCATCGTAATGTTGTTGCGTGTGCACCAAAATGTATTCAAACTCATCACCATATGCTTCAAACTCTTTCTGAAACTGTGTTATTTTTATAAAGTTGGGACGCGTACCAACTACAATCATTACTTTCTTAGCCATCAATTCTATTTTGATGTTAAAGGTAATCCTAAAAAAATAAACTGGCTGAGTTTCTCTTTAAAAGTTGGTAACTTTGTTTTAGATAATCTAAGTCGCATTGAAAACACAACCAAAAAGTTCATTCTAGGTAATAAAAAAATGAAAGATGAACAGCTCATATTAAGACTGATTCAAAGCCATAAGGAATTGGAGCATTACGACTATTCTAATGCGGTTGATTGGGCGATTGAACTAATCAGACAAGGAAAGGAGACTAAAAATGTGTTGATGCTTGCTTCATTTTCTAAACCAATTGACAGAATTGAAATAAGCACCTATGTGACAAACGTACTTAATGACCTAGGACTTGAAGAACTCGACTACAAAAGTGCTATGATTGCCGGAACACATTACCACTTGAACGAAATTCTAAACAACCGTGAGATAAGAAAGAATTTACGAACCCTCTATCAACTTTGCTTGGACAACGACTATGAATTGGGACTTATGACCTTCTATCTGATTTATCACGGATGGGATGAATTAGAAGAAATGGGAGTAAACTATTATTCTGAAAGTGCTAATATAGAAAATATTGAGGAAGAACTAAAAAAGGAAGCTCGTAAGTGGATAGAAAAATATGTTTATGAAAAAAAAGAAGAATCAGTCGAACAACAACGAAAAGAAGAAAAAGAAAAAACACTACCCACAACAATGATTATATCGAATAAGGGGTTCATTGCCAAATTGAAAAGTTGGTTTTCATAGTAGGTAAGCCAAATAGTTGATTTGGCTTTTAAATAAATAAAATACAACGCTGACCTAGTGCAATTTGAAAGAATCGTTCTTCAAAATCCCTTACTGAGCATAGCAAAGCGTTAAACGAAAAATCTACTCCACCTCTTCAAAGTCAACAAAATCGCCCATATCTTTGGTTTCGGATTCCGATTTTGAGCCTCTTGTTTTAATCTTTACTTCACCTTCGTGTTCTTTAGCGAAATTTTGTGCTTGTTGCTGTTGCTGATATTGTTGTTGTCCTTGGTTTTGAAAATCACCCATTTTCTTATTTATCCATCGTTTTAAAATCCATGGAAAAACGGTCTTAGCCAAAAATTTAAAACCGTAATAAAAAAAGGCAATCCATAGTATTGTATTAATTACCCCCGTAAAACTAGCTTCATAAATAATCATAATAATTTATTCTTTAGTCTCAACTTTTGCAAGTTCCTTACCATTTTACTTTTTCGGTCACTTTGACACTTTTGTCATTCTGAACAATGATTTTCAAGAAAATTTATTTTCGTAAGAAAACAAAGTGAAGAATCTAAATAGAAACTAATATTAATAAATAGATTCTTCATACCATTTTGTTTCAAACTAACGTTTGACAAAATTTCGCTCAGAATGACATTCTAATTTATCTACTCAAATAAAGATTACGCTCAGCATAAATATCTCTAAAGAATTTATCTTGCAAGCTATCAATAAATTGTATCGCTTCTCCTGTAGATTTCATT
>JAQXDJ010000265.1 GCA_029251425.1 Vicingaceae bacterium | reverse complement strand
ATTAAAGAAATAAAGAAAAGATGAATAAAAAATGTCCAATTTGTTACGGTGAAGATACTTACTTGAAAAATCAACGTATGTCGTTGCACCAATGTAATACTTGTGATCATACATTTACTGTAATTGATAGAGTTGAGGAAGAAACATACGAGGAAGATTATTATTTAAAAGCACATAAAAACTGGTTTGCAAACCCAGATTTTAAGTTGTTTGAAAATGTTTATAATACAGCAAAATGTATTTTAGGAAAAGAAAAAATAAGACTTGCTGATGTAGGTTGTGGTCAAGGTGCTTTTTTAAAGCATTTGCAAAGTAAATTTAAAGCTGATGCACCAGAGCTGAATGGTATTGATATTATCAAAAATGAACATCCTGGAATTAAATTTGAATCGGGTGATTTTTTAGAAATGAAATTTGATGTAGGGTATAACATTATTACCAGTTTTATGGTGATAGAGCACGTTATTGATCCTCATTTATTTATTAATAAAATGGTTGAGTCAATTCCTAATAATGGCGTTATAGTAGTTAATACCATTAATAATGGAAGTTTGATATATAGAGTTGCTCGTTTCCTAAATAATTTAGGGTTTCCCACTTCTCATGATAGATTGTATAACCACCATCACTTACAGCATTACACCAATAAATCTTTAAAAACTTTATTAGAGATGGAAGGGGTTGAAGTAGTTAAAATTGAAAATCATAATTACCAATTAAAAGCTGTAGATGTTCCTAATGGGAGTGCATTTATGATGAGTTTTTATAAGTTGATGGTAGCAGGAATGTTTGCTGTTTCTAGTGTTTTAAACTTAGGGCATCATCAAACTTTATATTGTAAAAAGAAATAATTAAGATTGAATAAAGAAGTGCATATTTCGATAGTTAGCCCTGTATATAGGGCTGAGAGTTTGGTTGACAAATTGGTTGATAGAATTACTCAGGCTGTTTCTAAAATTACAGATAGCTATGAAATTATTTTGGTTGAAGATTGTGGTCCAGATAATTCTTGGAAAAAGATTCAAGAAAATTGCGCTAAAAATCCAAAAGTAAAGGGTGTTAAGTTGAGTCGTAATTACGGGCAGCAACATGCTATACAAGCTGGGTTAGATTTGAGTTTAGGAGAGTATGTGGTTACTATGGATTGTGATTTGCAAGACCAACCAGAAGAGATTGAAAAATTATTATCTAAAGCTAAAGAAGGTTTTGAAATAGTGGTTGCTAGTCGTAAAAACCGACAAGATGATATTTTTAAGAAGTTATTATCTAGAATGTTTTATTCTACTTTAGGTTATCTAACGGAAACGAAGCAAGATAGAACAGTAGCTAACTTTGTGGTTTACCACAGAAAAGCTATAAATGCTATGGCGAGTTTAAAAGATCATAATCGTTACTACCCAATGTTGCAGCAAATGGTCGGTTTCAATTATGCAAAAGTTCAGATAGAACATGCTGAAAGAGAAGATGGGAAATCATCATACTCTTTTAAAAAACGGTTAAAATTAGGAATAGATACTATTTTAACTTTTTCAGATAAGCCTTTGCGTTTAGCTGTTAAGTTCGGTGTTTTAATCTCTTTTTTGTCAATTGCAGCAGCCTTTATAATGATTGGTATGTGGATTTTAAGCGATGTTAAAGCAGAAGG
The DNA here is from genome assembly GCA_029251425.1 of Vicingaceae bacterium. Classification (GTDB taxonomy): domain Bacteria; phylum Bacteroidota; class Bacteroidia; order Flavobacteriales_E; family Vicingaceae. The sequence continues at coordinate 8,083 of JAQXDJ010000265.1, read as the reverse complement.
TTGGGCGAGTTTAGCTTTATTAACCAGTTTCTTTTCTGGAGCCATTATTTCGGTATTGGGGATGGTTGGGTTATATGTTGGTAGAACATTTGAAAGTGTTAAGCATAGACCAACATACATAATTCAAGAAGAAATAAACTAACCTATGCAAAAGGCAATTGTATTTGGAGCTAATGGCTATTTAGGAAGACATATCGCTCACTTTCTAAAACAACAAGAAATAGAATTTATTCCAACAGGTAGCTCCGAAAAATCTGTAGATGGTTATCCTAACTATAAACAAATAGATGTTTCTAATATTGCAGAATTACAGCAATTAGATTTTAATGTTGATTTTGTTTTTGCTTTTGCAGGATTAACCGGAACAGGATCATCTCCTGAAATTATTGAAAGATTTACCAAGGTAAATGAGTTAGGTCTAGCGAATGTTGTTACTTGTTGCGAATCTGCTAAAGTTGGCAGGTTGATCTTTCCATCAACACGATTAGTGTATAAGGGAGTTGAAAATACTCCGTTAAAAGAAGATTCAGAAAAAGAAGCGAAAACAATTTACGCTCAAAATAAAATTGCTTGTGAGAAATTGTTAGCTCAATCTAACGTTTCATATACAATTTTTAGAATTTGTGTTCCATACGGGAATTTGATTGATACTAATTATTCTTACGGTACGATAGGGTTCTTTATAGGGAAAGCGTCTAAAGGAGAAAATATTACTATCTATGGAGATGGTAGTTTAAAGCGTACATTTTCGCATGTAAGTGACATTGTTCAAGTGATTTTTGATAGCTTAAGTCTTTCTGAAACTGTTGGTCAAATTTATAATATTGGTAGTAATGATGATTTGAGCTTGTTAGAAGTAGCTCAGTTAGTTGCTGAAAAATATGGTGTGTCTGTAGAGTTTGTAGATTGGCCAGAATCTGCCCTTAGTATAGAGTCGGGAGATACGATTTTTGATGGTAGCAAATTACAACAAGTAACTAGTTATCAATATCAGGATAGGTTAACAGATTGGTTGGAGAAAATAGGGTAGTATTACTTTTTTACAATGTAATACGATTGAAAAGTAAAAAAATCGTTGAAAAAAGGAATTGCACCTAGCCATTTTGGTAATAGTTTGGTTTTATAACCAAACTTGTATTCGTAAATTGGAGCTACAAAATATTTAATCTGTTTTACAATTTTGTAATTATTGTCTTTACAAATTTTTTCAAATCGCTTAGTAGATATTCCTGTTTCTTTAATTTCAACTAAACCATCAACTATACTTTGTTTTTCTCCGAACAACTTTAGTAAACCCTTGTAAGCAAACATTGGTAATAAATGATAGTAAGGTAGTTTTGCCATTAATTTTGATTCAGCACATTGTTGGTGACCACCATAAGGCATTCTCCATGCAGGAAATCCAAAAAAGATAACGCCATCATCAGTTAAAAACTCTTCAACTCTATTCATAAATTTTTCTTGATTATGAATGTGTTCAATTACATCTTTTAAAATAATTAAATCAAATTTATGAGGTAATGAATTAGGGTCGATATTAAAAATGTCTTCACTAATAAAATTCACCAAACCTTTTTTAACTTCATCAGACATAAAGCCATTGGCTAAATCCACTCTGTATTGAGCTAGCTCAATACCAGTACATTTACATTCTAATTCAGTAAAAGCTCTTAAAACACCACCCTCTGAACTCCCAATTTCCAGTATGTTATCATTTTTTTTTGGGGTATAAATACCATCTAAAAAAGGGATGATAGAATCTCTTGAATTCAAATATTGAATCTCAAAATATCGAGGTTTGTCTGAAAAAAGTTTACCCATAATCAATTAATCATTCATCTAGCGAATGCGAAAATAAGATTAAAAATTTATTAACTTCGTCACAGTTAAATTAACACCCTTTTTTGATGAGTAAAAAATATAAAGCAAGAGCAGGTAGTCAAAAAGAAGAAGCTAAAGTTATTAAGCCAAAAGCTGTAAAAGCTCCTTTTTCTGTTAACGATATGAATAATAAAGCATTGTGGGGAGTTACCATTTTGTTAACTGTTGTTTATTTTATTGCATCTACATTTTCTGATGGTTTTTACATGCACGATGAACCTATGTTTTATATGTATGCTAAGGATTTGATTAAAAGTCCGGCAGAAGGTTTGCTTGGCTTTCAGAAAATAGGTTATACACTATTTTTGGTGTTGCCAGCAATGTTTGGTTTCTCCTTTGTAAAGTTTGTTAGTAGTTTGCTTTCGGCAGTTACAGTGCTATATGCTTACAAGATTCTTAAAAAACTAGGAGGTAAAAATTCGTTTTTAATATTCTTTATACTTGGCTTGCAACCACTTTGGTTTATGTTGGCTTTTAGAGATTTTTCTGAGTATTTAGTAGCTTTTTTATTGGTAATGACTTTCTGGAATCACTTAAATAAGAAGTATTTATTTGCCGCTTTGTTACTTTCTTATGCTGCTTTAACTCGTATGGAATATCATGTTCTTTTAGGCTTGTACTTTCTTATTTTAGTTGCAAAAAAACAGTGGATTCCTGCTTTAGCTACTGGTGCTCTAACAGTATTACATAATATAGTTGGTTTTGCTATTACTGAAGATCCATTATACCTTGTAAATAAAGTAATTGAATATGGAGGACATAATAATGATGCTTATCCTAAAAGAGGGTTTGACTACTATATTGTAATGTCTAACATTGTTTATGGTTCAATATCAATTATTCTATTCTTTAATTATATTGGAGTAAGTATCCTTAAAAAGAAGAAACCAAATTGGATGTTATTGATTCCTGTTGTGTTCATCTTTTTATTGTATTGTGTATTTAACCATCAATCATGGGGAATAGGAGTAGGTGGAGGAAACTTGAGGTATGTTTTACCTGTTGCACCTCTAATGGGTATTTTATGTGTGCTGTCTATTGATGAAATAATGGATTTTAAGAAAAGGTATTTATTACTTATTTTCTTAGCTCCAGTTGCCTTTTTAATAGGAATGTATCAAACGTTTGATCATAATTTTATGACAATGATGGATGGTATGGTAAATGGAGAGTTTTATGAAGATAAAGTTGTTAAGGTATGGATTCCATTAATACTTGCAATAATTACCATTGCAATGGTTTTATTTCCACTTAAGAAGAAACATTACTTATTGGGAATGCCTGTTTTAACTATAATACTAGCTATAACTAGTGTAAGAACATTTAATTTAAATCCAGAAGATAAAACGATGCAAAAAGCTGGGAAATGGTATGTACGTTATATAGAAAAAAATAAAAACAATCCAAATGCTTTGTTCACTGAAGATTCTAGGATAGCTTGTAGTCATATTTTATTTTATCACTTTACAGACAAAACAACAAATGATTTTAAGCACAAACCAATTATTGATTTTACTAAAGAAGATACAGATAGTATGAAAGTAGGGGATTTAGTGGTGTGGGAATCTCATTATGGTTATCGTCCAAAACTAAGGCCAACAAGTCAGCCTTATGATTATTATGATAAAAACCCAAGCTTTGAAAAGCTTCAGTATTATCAGTCAAAAGACAATCGTTTTTTAATTGCTTTTTTTAGAAAAGTTAGGTAGTAAATATTTCACAACTTTTAACGTTTATCTAATTCAAATAATTACAAGTTAATCTTATATTTGCCGCATGTTAAAAAAGTGGGCTTTCCTAGTTGTTTTAATTGCTGTTATATCAGCAAGTTGTAGTAAGTACCAAAAGTTGCTTAAGAGTTCAGATATGGATTTAAAGTATGAAGCTGCAATGGCTTATTATGAGGATGAGAAGTATGAAAGAGCTATGGCGCTGTTCGAAGAGCTAATCCCTTTATTTAGAGGTACAGATAGAGCTGAGAAAGTTTATTATTCATATTGTTACTGCAACTATCAGTTAGGTATGTTGTATTCTGCAGCTTATCACTTTAAAAAGTTTTCTGTTACATACCCTTTGAGCGATCATGCACAAGAAACACTATTTATGTTTGCTTACTCGAATTATCAGTTGTCTCCAATTCCTACTCTGGATGAAACAGAAACTAAAGATGGAATTAATGCATTACAACTTTTTATAAATACATACCCTGAGCATGAGTTGGTAGATTCAAGTAATGTGTTGATGGATAAGTTAAGGGGGAAGTTAGAGGTTAAATCATATTTGAATTCAAAACAATATTATAAAATATATAAGTTTAAAGCTGCTATCATTTCAATAGAGAATACTTTATTAGATTTTCCTGAAACAGAATATAGAGAAGAATTAACTTTTTTAACGTTAAAATCTCATTATTTGCTAGCTGAAAATAGTATTAAGGAAAAAAAATACCAAAGAATTAATGAAACTATAGATGCTTATTATATCTTTGCAGACACTTATAAAGAAAGTAAGTATTTAAAAGAAGCTCAAACCATCTTTACAAAGGTGAGTAAATTGAGAGATGATTATAAAATAAAAAATTCGTAATGATAAATTTTAAAAATACAAATGCTGAGTCATCTACTGTTACAAGAAACATGGATGAAATAGAAGAGGTAACAGGAAACATCTACGAATCTTGCGTAGTAGTATCTAAAAGATCTGATCAATTAGCAGTAGATTTAAAAGAAGAGTTGATTAACAAATTGAATGAGTTTGCATCTAGTTCTGACAACTTAGAAGAGGTTTTTGAGAATAGAGAACAAATCGAAATTTCAAGATTTTACGAAAGACTTCCTAAAACAAACGCAATTGCACTAAAAGAATTTTTAGACGAAAAAGTTTATTTTAGAATGCCATCTGATTCTTCAGAAGAGGCATAATTTAACCATTTCATGCTTAGCGGAAAAAATATCCTTCTTGGAGTAACAGGGGGTATTGCAGCTTATAAAACCGCAAATTTAATCCGACTATTTAAAAAGTTAGGAGCCAATGTTCAAGTGGTAATGACTCCTGATGCAAAAGAATTTGTTACACCTTTAACACTTTCAACATTATCTGAAAACCCTGTATATTCTGTTTTTTCTGACGAAGAAACAGGAGTGTGGAATAATCATGTTGAATTAGGGTTGTGGGCAGATATTTTTATTATTGCTCCAGCTACAGCTAACACCATTGGTAAGATGGCTGGTGGTCTGTGCGATAATCTATTAATGGCAACTTATCTCTCTGCGAAATGCACTGTTTTTGTAGCACCTGCAATGGATCTGGATATGTATAAACATGCAACAACCCTTCAAAATATAGCGCAATTAAAAGCAAACGGTAACCTTATAATTGACGCTAAGGAAGGTGAATTGGCTAGCGGTTTGGTCGGTAAGGGTAGAATGGAAGAACCTGAGGCAATTGTATCATTTGTTGAAAATCATTTAAGAAAAGGATTGCCTCTATTTGGTAAAAGAGTGTTGTTAACAGCAGGACCTACTTACGAACAAATTGATCCGGTTCGTTTTGTTGGAAACAATTCGTCTGGTAAAATGGGGTATGAACTTGCTGAAAAAGCTTATGTTTTAGGAGCTACTGTAACTTTAGTTTCTGGTCCGACAAACTTGACAGCAAGTAAGGGTATAAATAAAATAGATGTTCGATCTGCTGAAGATATGTTTAATGCTGTTGCTGAAGAATATATAAATTCTGATGTGATTATTATGGCAGCAGCAGTTGCGGATTATACTCCAGAAAATATTGCATCACAAAAGATTAAGAAAAGTGACAATAGCTTGCAGATTAACTTAAAATCTACAAAAGATATTTTAACTACAGTTGGTGAATTAAAAACTGATAAACAATTATTAATAGGATTTGCACTAGAAACAACTAATGAAATTAATAATGCAAAAAGTAAACTTAGCCGGAAAAATTTAGACTTTATAGTATTAAACTCTTTAAATGATAAGGGCGCTGGTTTTGGCTATGATACAAATAAAATAACGATTATAGATAAGAGCAATAATGTTGATGAATTTGAGTTAAAACCTAAGTCAGAAGTAGCTATCGATATTTTTAATAAAATCATATCTTTACTTTGATTTATGATGAAAAACATTTTTAAAATATTATTCTTACTAGTCTTGCAATTCTCATTGCAAAGTGTTTCTGCTCAAGAGTTAAATTGTAGTGTTCAAATTAATTCCTCACAAATACAAGGTTCTGATAAAAGTATTTTTGATGTAATGCAAAAAAATATTTTTGAATTCATGAATACTACTACTTGGACAAACAATGTTTTTCAAAGTACTGAGCGTATAGAATGCTCTATATTAATTAATGTGACAGAGCAAATTTCAACAGGAAACTTTAAAGGAACTATTCAGATACAGTCTAGAAGACCTGTATTTAATTCTTCATATTTTTCAACAACTCTAAATCATTTAGATAAAGATTTTGAGTTTAAATTTAATGAGTTTGACAATTTAGAATATTCAAAAAATATATTTACAACAAACCTAACTTCTGTTTTAGCATTTTACGCTAATATAATTATAGGGCTTGATTATGATTCTTTTTCTCAGAATGGAGGTACACGATACTTTGAGGAAGCTCAGAGAGTTGTTACAAATGCTCAATCAGCTCAAGAAACTGGCTGGAAAGCTTTCGAGTCAGAACGAAACAGGTATTGGTTTGCACAAAATATGCTACATCAAAATTACGCTCCATTAAGAACTTGTTTTTATAGGTACCACAGACTCGGGTTTGATATAATGGCTGAAAATGTTGCAAATGGCAGAATAGAGGTTTTAAAATCTTTAATGTTATTGGAAGATGTATTTAAAAGAAGACCAGGTAATTTTCAATTGAAAATATTTTTTAATTCTAAAGTAGATGAAATAGTGAGTTTGTTCTCGGAAGGTTTAGCTAAAGAGAAAACTCAGGTTACGAATTTGACCAATCAAATTGACCCGACTAATCAGTCAAAATATGAAGAAATCGCTAAGGGTAAATAATGCTTAAACATCTTTCTATAACTAATTATGCCATAATAGATAGGCTACAGATTGAATTAGAAAAAGGATTTACTGTAATTACTGGGGAAACAGGAGCTGGAAAGTCCATTTTGTTAGGAGCTTTATCGTTGATTTTAGGTCAAAGAGCGGATAAGGCAGTATTAAATGATGAAACCAAAAAATGTATTGTTGAAGGAGAGTTTGAATTTGATTTAAATAAGTTCAAATCTTTTTTTGATAAACATGAATTAGATTATGAAACTCCCAATATAATAAGAAGAGAAATTAATTCTAAAGGTAAAAGCAGGGCCTTTGTTAATGATACCCCCGTAAATCTTAACATCTTAAAAGAATTAACTTCAGGGCTAATTGACATTCATTCTCAACATGAGACACTAAATATTCAGAATAATAATTTTCAGTTAAGTGTAATTGATGCATTTGTTAATAATGAAAAAGCATTAAAAACTTATAAAAAAGGATACCTTGAATATGTAGAGCTAAAAGATGATTTAAAAAGATTAGTAGCACTATCTAGTCAATCAAAAGCAGATGTTGATTATATATCTTTTCAGGTTGACGAAATAGAAGCGTTACAATTAAAACCTAATGAGAAAGAGAAAATAGAAGCTGAATTAGAATTACTTAATAATTCAGAAGAAATTAAAAGTGTATTAGAAAACGCTGAACAAGCTTTATCTATTAAAGATCAAAATTTAGTTATAGAATTAAAAGAGGTTACTAATCTGTTCTTAAAAATTAATAATTGCTCAGAGGTATATAATTCTATATATGAAAGGTTGAATAGTTTGGTTATAGAGTTAGAAGACTTGTCAGACTATATAACTAGAGAGAATGAAGGTTTGAGTTTTAATAATGAGTCAACTTCTTACTTAAATAGTAGATTAAGTAGTATTTTCTCTATTGAACAAAAACATAATATTTCATCTACTGCTGAAATACTTCAATTATTAGAAGAGTTAAGGGCGCAACTAAAGGAAACAAGTTCTTATGATGAAAGAATCGATAGTTTAAGTGTTGTTCTTAAAGAAAAAGAAGAATCTTTATTTAAGGAAGCTAAAAATATTTCAAAGAAAAGAGAAGCTTGTTTTGAAAAAATAAGTCAAAAAATAAAGAACGATCTAGTTATATAGTCTGAC
>JAQXDJ010000239.1 GCA_029251425.1 Vicingaceae bacterium | reverse complement strand
CTAACAAATATCGGAATTCCATCTTTAATACTAAAGATAAATGCCAGATTCTTTCATTAGTAACGAACCTTATAGCAAATTCTTATCCAAACAAAAGTGAAGTTATTTTTTAGATGATTTATTAAAAAATATTCCATAAAAAAAAGCACAATAAAATTGCGCTTTAGTTCATTCAGCAATATCACCCTTTAAAAAGAGTTGGCTATAGCAATAAAATCAGTCGAAACAAGAGATGCACCACCTATTAAACCTCCATCAACATCAGGATTAGAAAATAATTCTTTCGCATTACTCGGCTTACAACTCCCACCATACAGTATTGAAATTTTTTCTGCTATTTCATTACCATATTTAACTACCAATAACCCTCTAATAAATTGATGCATCTCCTGTGCCTGACTAGAACTTGCAGTAACACCAGTACCTATTGCCCAAACGGGTTCATAAGCAATCACACAATTTAGTATTTGAGTTGAATCTAGATGAAATAAACCTTCATTTAATTGATCTTTTATCAAATTAAAATGATTTTCTTTTTCTCTTTCCTCCAGCACTTCTCCACAACAAAAAATAGGTATTAAATCATTCAATAAAAGTTGATTTACTTTTTTTGAAAGCATTTCATTTGTTTCATTAAAATATTCCCTTCTTTCTGAATGACCAACCAAAACATACTGAGCTCCAATAGACTTAATCATACTTGCCGAAAGCTCTCCTGTATAAGCTCCAGATTCGAATTGAGAAGAATTTTGAACTCCAACTGAAATATCACCATCAGAAGTGATTTCCTCTATTTCTGCAGCATAAATTGATGGTGGAACCAAAATTAATTGAACCGATTTATCATAAGATGAATCTACAATACCAGAAACCAATTCGATTGCTTCCGAATGTGTCTTATTCATTTTCCAATTTCCTGCAACTATCTTTTTTCTCATCTTAATACTATTTTACTCTTACTCTTGGATCTAAAAATCCATAAGTGATATCAACTAATATATTTATCATTACAAAAATGGTTGCAGTCAACAACACTCCCCCCATAACTATAGGCAAATCAAAACGCTGTAAAGCATCAAACAGCACCCAACCTACTCCTTTCCATCCATAAATCCATTCAACAAATAATGCTCCAGCCAATAAACTCGCAAACATTCCTGAAATTGCAGTTATTACCGGATTTAAAGCATTTTTTAACGCATGCTTTATGACTACAACACTATATTTCAAGCCTTTTGCTCTAGCTGTCCTTATGTAGTCTTGCGACATCACATCTAACATTGAACTCCTCGTTAATTGCATAATAGCCGAAACCGGCCTCACTCCTAAAGTTAAAGCAGGAAGAATCAAATTCTGCAAACGAATCATCTCACCATTACCCAAGTCGTCATAAACAAAAAGACTACCTGTCATATTTAACCCAGTATATTCTGAGAGCACGTAACCAAAAAGCCAAGAAAGTATGATAGCTGAATAAAACGATGGTACAGACATTCCTAAAACAGATACAAATAGTAAAGATCGATCAACCCATGAATCCTTCCTAAGAGCTGAGATTACACCAAACAATACACCCAATATTGAAGCTATTATTATTGAGGCTAAAGCCAAAATAGCTGTCTCCAACATATAATCCATTAACGTTTCGGAAACCTTCCTTTTAGTACTATATGAACGCCTTAAATATGGCGTTTTCAAGACTGCTACGCTAGACTCACCATAATTAAACAACGCTGTATAATTATACTTTTCTTCATCTAAAAACAAGTAGTGCTCAGGGTTTGTGTCATGAAATGATAACGGAGTTAAATCATTTACATACATGACAAATTGCTTTGATAATGGTTGATCTAACCCTAAATCTTTTTGGATAATTTTCAATGATTCCTCATCTGCTCTTTGCCCCATTAGCATTCTAGCAGGGTCTCCTGGTAAAACATTAAAAAGTAAGAAAACAACTGTAACTACTCCAGCTAACACTAAAAAACCGTATGATATTCTTTTTAATATAAACTGAATCAAACTCTATTCTTATTACTTTAAATATTGATCTTTAACCTTTTCGTAATCAGGTAAATCATTTAAATTCCACTTAGCTAAGATGTTTCCTTTTTTCATTAAAACAATACCAGGGTTTGCTCTAACAATTGTTTTTAGCGTAATGGCATCACATGTGTAAAAATCAAACATCGTTTGGTTTCTATGTCTAAACTCTTCCACATCATTATATAAAGAAGCTGTTAAACCAATAACATAACTTCCGTTAGCATTGCACTGCTCTACAAAAGCATTCATCTTTTGCATAGAATTTTCGTTTGTCTTTTTAATATCATAAGCAACAAACATAAATATATACCCTTCTTCATTAAAATAATCTGCTGCATAATCATTTCCATCATCTGCCATCATTGTAAAATCAGTAATCGCAGCAACATCACCCTGTAAAATTAGCTTTGTTTTTCTGTCTGAAAACTCATAATTATCATCATCCCAAGGATAGTTCGTTTCTGTAAATTCTTCCACTTGCCCTGTTGTCTTATTTTTATAATAAAACATATTTTCATAAACTGACTCTACTGCTCCTTCTGGTAACACCATTTGTTCAGGAATGCTTTTACCCTCAGCATAAGCTCTATAATCTCTGATTGGCAAATGACTTAGCGTATAAATAATAAAAGCAGCAGTAATGATTGTTGCAACTAAAACTGGCAACCACCTTAAATAAGTATTAAACAACATTCGTTTAGTACCATAATAACCCAAAACTCCTACCGCAAAAAACAGTATTGGGAAATACCAATCGAAAACCCAAGAAAGTGCCGCTACGAAAACTAAAGAAGCTCCTCCAATAATTAAATCTTCTTTTAAAACATTTACTTTTATCTTATTTCGATATAAATAAATAGGAATAAGAAACAACATCAAAATCACATCTTTTAACCAAGATTCGAATGGCTTCATTGGCCTTCCTAAAGAGCCTTTCATTGCATCTCCAAAACAACCACAATCTGTAACACACTGAACAGGCATTGCTTCTTGATAAGTAATTTCTTTTGCCGTTTCTTCTTTTACTGATATTTTTGGGTTTTCCTCCATTCGAGACACCATTCTTGTATGCTCTGGCGAACCAACCTCAACCACAGTAACATCATTATAAGTAGCCAAAGGATCGCACTGCCAGGTGTGCAAGGTTAAAAAGAAAAACATTACCGTCAATCCTATCAAAGAGTATAGTGTGAATTTAATTTTTGTTCCGAAAAGAATAGAAAACCCTAAAATAATTTCTAATGCACACATTATAACGGCTAAAGCCAATGCGTATTCCATTAAAAACTCCAATGAGAATGACTCCCAACCGAACCAATTTCTAATTCGAAATGCTAGCGCCCCGTTTTCGAAATACTCTTCAAGCTTGTAACTAAAACCTAAGGTATCATTAGCTTTTATTAAACCTGAAACAACAAATAACGCTCCTACAAAAATTCGTGATATATAAACTAATACTTTCATCCTGTACTTAATTTTAAGCCAAACTTAAACCTAAACTCAATTCCACCCTTATTGGTTAACAATTAATTAACGCTACCCTCCTCTATTTTGATTAATGCAAAAACCGCATAGTTTAACATATCAGCATAGTTTGCATCAATCCCTTCAGAAATTAATGTCTTACCATCATTGTCTTCAATTTGCTTTGTCCTTAGAAGTTTCATTAAAATTAAATCTGTTAAAGAACTTAACCGCATATCTCTCCATGCTTCATCATAATCGTGATTTTTGTTTTCCATTAATGCTTTAGAAGCCAAAAAATGTTTTTCATACAACGCCACACCTTTATTAAAATCCAATTCTGTATCCTCACTAAAACCTAGTTCAATTTGAACCAAAGCCATTACGCAGTAATTTACAATTGCAATATATTCAGGCCTTATCCCCTCATCAACTTTACTAAAGCCTTTTTCTTCAATACTTCTAATTCTTTTTGCTTTAATGAAAATTTGATCAGTTAAAGAGCTTGTTCTTAAAATTCTCCAAGCACTTCCATAATCTTTCATTTTTTTTGTAAAAATGTCAGTACAAATCTTTATTATTGAATCGTATTGTTCAGAAGTATTACTCATATTTTAAATTTATGCAATCAGAAATTGAAACTCCGCAAGATACAAATAAGTCTATAAATTTTAGCCTGAATGGAATAAATTTAGACGAACCATTGGTTATGGGGATATTAAATGTTACTCCAGATTCTTTTTTTGATGGAGGACAAAATTTTAACAATGAAGAAATTGTAAGAAAAGTTAATGCGATGGAATATGAAGGAGCTAAAATTATTGACATTGGAGGCTACTCTAGCAGACCTGGAGCTGCTAATATATCTGAAGAAGAAGAACTCAACAGAGTCCTCCCTGTTGTAAAATTAATTCGTTCGAACTTTAAAGACATCTTAATTTCTGTTGACACCTTTAGAAGCAAAATTGCTGAAGAATGTATTAATGCTGGAGCAAATATTATTAATGACATTTCTGGAGGAAGTATGGACTCTAATATGTTTGAAACTATTACTAAACTAAACGTTCCTTATGTTTTAATGCATATTAAAGGAACTCCTCAAAACATGCAAGACACTCCGACCTACATCGATGTTACAAAAGAAGTCTATCAATACTTTGAAGAAAAAATTAAGACACTAAATACAAAAGGAGTTTATAATATTATTCTTGATCCTGGTTTTGGTTTTGGAAAAACAGTTGAACACAATTATGAATTATTAAAGAATTTAGATCAATTCAAATCATTAGGATTACCAATTTTAGCAGGATTTTCTCGAAAATCGATGATTAATAAAGTAATTAACACCACTCCAGAAGAAGCTTTAAACGGTACAACTGTACTGAATACAATTGCACTTACTAAAGGAACAAACATTTTACGAGTACACGACACAAAAGAGGCTAACGAATGTATTCAATTAGTAAAAATGATAAAGTAACACTGTTTTAACACCATCTTTTTCATAAAGATTTATGGAATAATTATTCCTTTTACATCAAAGGAGTAAAATTATTCACGAAAACATAATAATATGAAACCAGCATCAGACACATATACTCCAAAAAAGAAAAATTTATTAGCGAGTTCTGTAATCCCTCTAAAAAAAAATAGACCAAGTATTACAAAAAAGTTACTTGCAATCTCACTATTAATTATTACACTAAACGTTTCTTTTGGAGCAAATGAAACTAAAGTAAATTCTAAAATTAAAGATGTTACCGTTTTTTTAAATGGTGCTCAAGTTTTTAGAAAAGCAAATTTTAACATAAAAAAAGGAGTTACCGATATTGTTTTTGATAGTATCTCTTCCAATATAAATGCGAATAGCATACAAGTTAAAGGGAAAGGAAATTACATTATTTTAGATACAAAATACAAGTACTACCAACCAACCGCACCAACTACCCCACCAATAATTCCAAGTCATATTTTAGCTAAAATGCAAATCATAAAAGACTCTCTTGATTTTGTAGCTTTTGATTTAGAAGAAGTTAAATTTAAAAAAGATGTTTTAGAATTAGAAAAACAATTTTTGGTTAGCAATAAGAGTATGAAAAGTGATTCATTAGCTTTACTAAAAGATGCTATGAGTTTTTTAAGAGCAAAATACAATGACATTAACGCCACTTTAATTAAAGTAAAAAAACAAGAATATCACTTAAATAAAGTAAAAACAGGATTACAAAATCGGTTAAACGGAATTAATGCTGATAACGCAAAAAAATACATTGAAAAACCTACCTACCCAAGATACCAAATTGTAGTAACTGTTTCATCAGATGCAACGACAGTAGGAATCATGAATGTAAATTATTTGGTAAACGGAGCATCTTGGAGCCCCAAGTACGACATTAGAGCAACTGGAATAAACCAACCTGTAGAACTAACTTACAAAGCAAATGTTTATCAAAATTCTGGAGAAAATTGGGATAATGTAAACCTAAAATTATCTACCAACAACCCTAACAAAAGCAAAGTTAAACCTGTATTACCCGTTTGGTATTTAAATTACTACACCCCAAGATACACCAACACTAGAAGCACAACTGCTTTAGGTGGAGTTGTTAAAGCAAGTGCTTATTATAAAGAAAGTGCTGACAAATTTGAAGACATGGAAGAAACGCTTGCTCCAGCTCAAACATCTGCTTTTTATGCAACAATGAATGAGAACTTAACCAACATTGAGTTTGATTTAAGCATTCCCTACTCTATCCCGTCTGATGGACAAAACCACTTAGTAGCTGTTAAAAATGAAAAATTAGATGCTAAATACCAATATTACATGGTTCCGAAATTGGATAAAGATGCCTTTTTAGTTGCTGACATTAGAGGTTTTGAAGACTTAAGTTTACTTCCTGCACAAGCCAATGTTTATTTTGAAGGAACATTTATTGGCAACACTATGATAAATCCAGATGTTATGGGAGATTCTTTAGCTGTTACTTTAGGTAGAGATGAAAGAATTTCCATCAGAAGAAAACTGGTTAAAGAAGAGAAAAAAGAAAAGTTTTTAGGCGACAAGCAAATGAAATACTTCACTTACGAATTAGACCTTAAAAACCATAGAGCAAATAATGTTGACATTATTATTGAAGATCAAATACCAGTACCGAACAATGAAGACATAGAAGTTAACTTATTAAACTCAGGCAAAGCAACTTACACCGAAAAAACAGGGATGTTGAGTTGGAAATTTAACTTAACTGCCAAACAAAGTAAAAAGTTAGACTTTAAATATTCGGTAGAATATGAAAAAGGAAAACCACTTGCTCTTAAATAAAATACCATTAAAGCTCCAACAATTCTGTTGGAGTTTTTTTATGAATTTGAAAAACAATTTTAAAACATTACTTTCACTTCCTTTAAAAATAGAACATCTATTAAAAGGAATAGAAAATGAAAAACATACTACTAATTACCACCCTATTTATTTCAAGTATTACATTTAGCCAAACGCAAGATATTTCTGCCTTTAAAAACTTGGTAAACAAAAAATGGAAAGCTGAAGGGAAATGGGGCGATGGAAATTCATTTTACCAAGAAATTACTTTTGAATATTCTAAAGACAGCTCTATTATTACAACAAAAACAATTGGCTTTTTAAATAAAGAAAAAACTGAATTAGGACAGCGAAACTTAGGAATACGACAAATAGATGAAAAAACAGGAGCAATTAAATTTTCGGAATACGATATTTTTGGAGGATTAACTGAAGGAAAAGTTACTGTTAAAGATAAAAACATTTTATACGAATACCAATATGGAAAAGTAGCAGTTACTGACCTTTGGGAATATGTAGATGACAACACCTACAACTTTAAAGTTGGTGATCTAAAAAAAGGTGTTTGGAAAGACGTTTTTTTGAAAACTCAGTTTAAGACTATCAAATAAACCTAGCTATTTGACTTTCTCCTAAAAAAACAGTAATTTCGTTTAACAACAATGTAAGTCGCATTAAAACGCGACCAACAAGCACATTAAACGAAACCTACTCCTCAGTCTTAATCTTCCCAATTAGCCCTTTTACTTCTGCTTCAATAATATCTCTCACCTTATTAAACTCTTCAGGGCTCATGTGTTTTGGATCTGGCAATGCCCAGTCTTCTCTATTATTTGCATCAATCATTGGGCATTCATCACCACAACCCATTGTAATAGCATATTCATATTTTTCTTGAGGAATTTTATCTAATCCAACAGAAATATGCTCATTTAAATCATAACCAACACCTGCCATAGCCGCAATTGCTTTTGGGTTTACAATTCCTGATGGTTTTGAACCCGAACTATACACATCAATAATTCCTTTTCCGTGCATCTTACCAAAAGCTTCTGCCATTTGGCTTCTACATGAATTTTCTACACAAACAAATAATACTTTTTTCATACCTAAATTTTTTCTAACATTTTTTTAATTTTTACTGCCTTCTCAAAATGGTCCAATTCATTTGTTTGAATCCACCATTTTGCCATTTCCATTAACAAAATCGGGTTATCATTTTTATTGGCGAAAAAAGCATAGAACGACAAACCAACATTTACCCCCTTCTTTTCAATTTTATCTTCACAAACCTTAATGGCTTTTTTTACTAACTCTTTATCCATTTGCTTTTTCCTTACGTGTCAATTTAAAAATAAAAACTGCTAATATCGCACCCAATATTGTTGACACCACATACGCCCACAAATGTTCTGTATGACCCGACACAACTGCTGGAGCAATTGAACGAATAGGATTCATTGAAGCTCCACAAACTGGACCAGCAAACATAGCCTCTAAACCTACTGTTGCACCAATTGCAGCACCTGCCATTATTCCTTTTTCTTTTGCCCCGCTAGACACATTTAAAATAACATACATCAACAAAAATGTTAATATTAACTCCATAATAAATGATTGCTCCCAAGTACCCGAAGGTAATGAAGCACCCAACGTTTCATCTGTAGGAAACATAACTTTTAAAGCAATACTCGCTAAAAATGCTCCTATTGATTGCGCTATTATATAAGGTAGAACTTCTTTTCCTTTAAACCGTTTGGCAATCCAAAAAGCTATAGTTACTGCCGGATTTAAGTGCGCTCCAGATATATCTCCAATCGTATAAATGATAACCATTACAATCAATCCCCAAGTCATAGCAACCCCAACATGCCCTAAAGCACCACCGCTATATGTATTAACCACCATAGCTCCGCAACCTGCAAAAATTAAAAAAAATGTTCCTATTATTTCTGAAATATAATTTCTCATATCATCTAATTAAATCGAATACCTAAAAAAAACTTTAAACTTAATAAAGAATAGTCCATACTACCTCTTGTTTGAATGTCTGAAATGGTTTGATCATACTTTCCAATAATTCCGTAAAACAATTTATCGCCATTATAACCCAAAGGTAAATTAACGCTTAACGCTGTAGCTTCTCTAAACCCTTTAAAATCACCTTTACTATCAGACATATAATTCTGATACTGCGCCCCATAACCAACTGCTGCAAATGGCGAAATATGAAACCTATCTTTAATTAAATGATATTGATAACCAACCATAGGTATTATTGTAAAAAAATCTCCTTCATTCTCTGTACCAACAGTATTTCCTGTAGTAAAATCTACTAATATCTCTTCAGGAAAAATTGTACTACTGTAACTTAATTTTATAAAATTCTGCCTTAAACCAATAATAACAGTTCCAGCACTTTTCAACTGAAGCTCATTATATTTATAAATAGATTTCAAAGACACCTTCCTGTTTAAACCATAATAAAAGTTAAATCCATAATTCACTAAATCTAAATTTGGCTGAACAACCTCTTTAAATGATAATGGTAAATCACTTGGAAAATCAGTAAGAGAAAACCCAATAAACCACTGGAAATCTACTTCAAAAGCCGTTCTTCTCCCATAAAAACTCAACCGGAAATCAAAATATTCTGATTTATTTTTAAGCTCTCCCATTTTCTGATTATAGATACTCCTACCAAAACTAGCCCCTACTGATTTATAAGAAACACCTAAACCAACAGCACCTGTAAGACCGGGCTCATAAGTTACAAAACTTGCATTTCCTCTTAATTTTAAACTTAAATTTTGGGTAACAAAATAAGGCTTCACCTCAAGTTTACTCTTATGTTTAATAAAGGCAGTTGAATCTGAATTCCCCCAAATTAACAAAGGAAAAAAGAATAATAAAAGAACTATGTTTTTATAAATACTCAACTATTTAACAACAACCTGAACTTGGATCGCAACATGAGTCATTATTTTGCAACTCTGATAAACTTACTTTTTTCTTAACAATAGGTATTCCACAATTATCTTCAGCTAAACAAGCTGTTAATTTATTGGTTAAAACAAATTCAAACCCATTAAAATCAACCCCATACTTCCCAATTGTCTTCGCCTGGTATTCAACCTCAATTTCCTCATCTAATATCGTTAAGTTTTTTTCAGAAAGCTCAATAATATTTAATAATTTTTCAGGATACAATCTGTGCTCCAAATCATAGTCATCTTTCCATAATTGAAAACCGACTTTAGCTTCAGCTCTAACCACCCCACCACAATCGATAAATTCCTTAGTAATCATACCAACCTCAGTTATGTGTGTATGTGCCTCAACAAACTCACCATCGGGCAGCCTAAAAGATACTCTTTCAATTGTTTTTAACGCGTTTTTAAATTCTGATAGTTTCATACTTTATAAGTTTAACAACATTTATTTTTTTCGGAATAACTATTCACAAACAACTTAGAGATTGAATCCAATTCATCCCAAACCTTATCATCAATACAATAACATGTTTTAACTCCAGTTATATCACCTTTTATTATACCTACATTTTTCAACGCTGCCAAATGTTGTGAGATGGTAGATTGTGACAAAGGCAATTCATCAACGATATCTCCACAAACACAAGAATTTTGCTGTATTATAAATTCGATAATTGCAATTCGAGCAGGATGCCCCAATGCTTTATAAAGCTCTGCCTTTCGGTTTTGAGCTACTGTAAATTGATTTGCTTTTGTTACTCCCATAATTATTCCATCGCAATATTACGATTAAATAATTACAAGATCCAAAACCTTAAAAATATTTTTTTAACTCTAATACAAAATCATCTGGAGCAGCACAGGGCTTCATGGTATTTTTATTGATAAACACCAAAGTAGTTTTTGCTTCATTTAACAAAACACCCTCTGCATTAAAGGTTTTATATTCAAAATTAATTCTTGCTCTTGGAATTTCTGTAACTGTAGTTTCAATTGTTAATTCATCATCATAAAA
>JAQXDJ010000172.1 GCA_029251425.1 Vicingaceae bacterium | reverse complement strand
AGATAAATTCTTAAATTTAGTTGTTACTCTTTTTTTAGACCCTCTACCCGGCACATAAACCTTAGATGGCTTAACAGACACTGCTGTTTCTTTTAAAATATCTTTTAGTTGAACGGCAGTTAGCTCTGGATAATGAGACAACACTAAAGCAGCTACTCCAGCAACAACAGGACAAGAAAAACTTGTTCCATTCATCTTATTATAAGTGCTTCCAGTATCTATTGAGACAACCTGAACTCCTGGTGCAAAAAGGTCAACATTTTTAGCTCCATAGTTTGAGAAAATTGCTGGCAATTCTTTTCCTGCTTTTGCAGAGTTAGCTCCAACTGTTAACCAAGTCTTCACCCATGTTCCGTCCGTATAAATGTTACTTGGGTATTTTGTATGAACATCAATATCTTTCCCTTCATTACCTGCAGCATGCACTAATAACACATTATTATCTTCAGCATATTTTACAGCTTTATCAACAAAAGTTTTGTTTGGAGAATACGTTTTTCCGAAGCTCATATTAATAATATCTGCACCATTATCTACAGCATATATAATTGCCAAAGCAACATCTTTATCTCTCTCATCACCATCAGGAATAGCTCTTAAAGCCATAATTTGAACATTATCCGCAATTCCATCAATTCCTAAATTATTATTCCTTTTTGCAGCAATAATACCAGCCACAAAAGTTCCATGCGTTGCAGCAGGACCTCTTACATCATTATTACCATAATCTCTATCCTCCATATTATAAGGATCATCTCCAACTACTTCTCTAGGGTTAAAATCTAAATTCAAATAAGTACCAACATACTTTTCTAAATAAGTTATATAACCTCTAATGCCTTTTAATGAAAAACCATTTTTGTACTTATTTTCTAAATACAATTTTGCTTCAACAACTTTTTCTTCAGTTGAGGTTACTTTTTCTAAATCAGTTAAAGATTTAACTTCAATTTCAGTTGCAGTTTTTATAATTGCAATAGCATCTCTATGAGCCTGAACTGTCTTTTCTAAATTTTCAAGCGTTAAAGTTTTCTGCTTTAAGTCAGCATCATATTCAGCTTTAGCTTTACCATAAAGGGGGTTATCCTTTTTACCTCTTTTTACAATTCTTGTAAACTCTAAGTTTTCTTCATTAATATTCTCTCCAGAACTTCCTCCTAAAAAACTCCAGCCATGTATATCATCTACATAACCGTTTTTGTCATCATCTATTTTATTCCCAGGAATCTCTTTTCTATTAGTCCAAATCTTATCTTGTAAATCCTCATGCTCTACATCAACACCACTATCAATTACTGCTACAACAACTGTTTTCTTTGCCTTTTTGTCTTTAAGAAAATCTAAATATGCTTTTCTTACACTAACACCTGCAGTTGCATCAGCTTTTAAATCCTTGTTTTGCCAATTGATATTAGCACCCTTTAAATCTTCAACTGAGCTTGCTTGTCCAAAACACATTGGAATGCTTAATGCTGCTGCAATTGTTCCTACTATAATCTTATTCATATTATTTTATTTTTTATCAAAGGTATAATATCTTCCTAAAAATGAAAGCAAAATAGTATAAACGGTTAAAATATTGACACTATTTTAACAAAACACAGCTATTTAAATTGACCTAAAACAGTTTAAATATATTTTGCTTTTAATACCTATCTTTATCAGATAATAACAGTTTAAGAATAGTTATGTCGAGAAGGAAATTTATAAAAACAAGCGCATTAGGCTTAGGAGGAATTCTATTGGCTAAATGTGCTTCAGGTACAGATAATGAAACAATAATTGAAGAAGAAAAGAAAGTAATCCCTATTACAAAACCTATTGTTGTTTCTACTTGGAACCATGGTATGGATGCCAATAAAGCAGCTTGGGAAATCTTAGGAAATGGAGGCAATGCTTTGGATGCTGTTGAAGCAGGAGTAAGAGTAACCGAATCTGATGCTGACAACAGAAGTGTTGGTTTAGGTGGTTTGCCAGACAGAGAAGGAAAAGTAACCCTGGATGCATGTATTATGAATCATGAAAATGAATGTGGAGCTGTTGCATTTTTACAAGATATTGAACATCCAATTTCTGTTGCTAGAAAAGTAATGGAAGATACTCCTCATATTATGTTGGTTGGAGAAGGAGCTTATGATTTTGCTATTTCTAAAGGTTTTGAACACAAAAACTTATTAACTCCTGAAGCGGAAGCGGAATGGAGAAAATGGAAAGACAGCGAAGATCAAAAGAAACCAAGAATAAATTCTGAAAACCATGACACCATAGGAATGTTAGCAATGGATGAAGCTGGAAACATTTCAGGGTCATGTACCACAAGTGGTTGGGCATATAAATTACACGGAAGAGTTGGAGATTCCCCCATTATTGGGGCCGGCCTTTTTATAGATAATGAAATTGGTGGAGCTTGTGCTACAGGAATGGGAGAAGCGGTAATCCGTATTGCTGGTTCAGCAACAGTAGTTGAACTCATGCGACAAGGAAAAACGCCAAATGAAGCTTGTAAAGAAGCTGTTGACAGAATTATTAAAAAGCACAAAAATTTAAAAGATTTACAAGTTGGGTTTTTAGCCATTAATAAAAATGGAGAAGTTGGAGGACACAGTGTCTATGCAGGATTTAACTACGCTCAAAAAGATAACAATACTGACCAAATGAAAGATGTAGCATATGAAATGGAGTGGTAATTTTTGGTGGTTAGCATTTAGTTTATTATTGTTGATAGGTTGTGGTTCAGATCAAGATTCTAAACCAGAATATCGTTCTAAAGAAGAAATTCAGATTATTCCTCAGCCAAAAGAGTTAAGTATAGATAAAGGTTTTTTTATGTTAAATGAAGAAACTATTATTATCAACGGACCAAAATCAAAACAAACTGGAAAATATCTTAAAGATTTAATCGAGTTAAGTTCAAATTTCGAAATAGACCTATTTAATAACATGTAAATCTTTTAAAT
>JAQXDJ010000147.1 GCA_029251425.1 Vicingaceae bacterium | reverse complement strand
GTTTCTTTAGTGTTAGTGCTCAGGAAGAGGTGGTTGTTCAGCGAGGAGAGTATGTTGAAGCTCAAAATTATGGTGGGAAAAAGGAGTTGAAGCGTTTTCTTTTACAAGAAATGAACTACCCTAAAGGTGCTCTTTTAAATAAGATAGAGGGAGTTGTTGAAGTGGCTTCAATTGTAGATAGAAAAACGGGCTTACTTAATAAGGTTCATGTTAAAAAATCTGTATCGAAAGAATTGGATGTAGAGGCAGTTCGTCTTTATAAGATGATGTTATATACTCCGCCTTTTTATAAAGGAGATAAAAAGGTGGAATATAGTACGTTAAAGTTTAAATTTTCTATTAAAAACTATAAGCGTTCAGTTAAGAAAAGAGGGTATGAAAATCCAGTGGAAAAGTATGATAATGTACTTGACACGTTTAAAGTTTATCAGGATAATCAAGTAAGAATAAAGCCAATAATTTTGTTTGAAGATTCATTAGAAACAATGTCTTCTTTTATTCAAAAGAATTTAAAATACCCACAAGGAACTTTGAGTTTAAACATAACAGGAACAGTAAAGTTACTTTTTGTAGTTGAGCCATCAGGGAGGGTTACTAATGTAAAGGTTCAAAGATCAGTTGGTGGAGGAGCAACCGAAGAGGCTATTCGATTATTGTTGCTTACCAAATGGAAAGCAGGAGGAAAAGATGATGGAAAAGTAAGGGTGAGTAAGGTTTTTGAAGTTGACTTTAATCTATCTAATGAATCGGGTATGGGGGTTGCTCCTAATAGCTATTAGACGGTTAATGGAAGCTATTTAGATAAAACAATATCTGATGATGAACCTAGGCCGCTTTTTAAATGTTGATTTTTAAAGTTGTTGGTGTCGCTAGTAATTTCCGCACTATAAATGTATCCTGAATAAGGTAAGGGAATTACTTTAATAGGTTTATGGTTGCTTTTCTCTATATTTTCTAGCCTTTTATCAATAGCATTAGCGTAATTCGAATGTACCTTGTAAAAATAAATGTTAAAGCATATTAAGGCTATAACATTTAGTCCTAAAACATATTTTAAATTGTAAATTTTATTTTTAGAATATGTTCCTAATAAAAATAAGTAACGAATAAGAATAACAGTTATAACTACTGAAGAACTGATTGTAGCTCTTTCGGGAACTAATCCACCAAGCACATAAGTTACAAGCAATTGATTGAGAATGACAATAGATATTATTAGGACTAAACTTTTAATAAATGAGGCTAAAGGGGTAAAATTAGTTCTGATAGAAAGATTAGATTTTTCACCTAAAAAGTAAATTGGCAATCCAAGAAATAAAGCAGGAATGAATGTTTTGTGAATAGAGAAGAGTAAGAATTTAATTGAACCGTAGCCTGTATAAAGTATTAGATTAATGATGCTAAGGTTGGGAGTGAGATCATCTCTGTATATTGTTCCTGGGCTAAAATAATTAACAAGAAATGAGCTGGTAATAATTCCAAGACCAATAATTGATAAGCCTACTTTTCTTTTTTTTATAATTAAGAAGAGTAGTGTTAAGATTATAGATATTGTTAATGGCTCAGTAGAACCTCCAATATAAATGGCGCTTGATACAAATAGAATGTAATCGGTCAATCGTTTCTTTTTATTAAAAAATATACTACCACCCCAAATTAGTGCAGAAATACTCCATAAATATGCAACAGAAGAAGTGTACCATAACCATGTGTCATTTGCATCAATAGTGCAAAAAAAGAAAATGCTTAGTGTTATGGCAGCATAAATAAAAGTGTTTTTATTTGTTAAGTCTATTTTATAATAGTTGCTAAGGGAATTGATTAGCCGAACAATTCCGAAATAAAGAATTCCTATAGAAGTTAAATTGTATAAGGAGAGAAAAAAAGGAAGAGCGTGTAGTTTTAAAAAAAAAAGAATTAAAAAATTGAATGTCCATCTGCCATTCCAATTATGGTAAAGGTTGCTGTATATTTCATTAAACGGTTTTGTTTTTAATTCCCCAATAAAATAATAATCATCAGCAGCAAATCGATTAAAAAAGAAAGTAATCAAAAGAAACAAGATGAAAAGTATAGCTTGAAGTGCTATTAAATATGATGATTTGATTTTCAAAACCTATTTAAATGGTGTTAGCCCTATGTATTTAGTCACAAATTAAAATACTTTTTTATAGAGTTACTAAGTTATGAAACATTATTAACAACACTTGAATATACTTTCTTTTTCTGCGAATTTTGGATAGAATTAAATTTTAACTATGCAGCAGTATTTAGATTTATTAGATCACGTTTTAACAAAAGGAACTCAAAAAGGAGATAGAACTGGAACTGGAACAATTAGTTGTTTTGGTTATCAAATGCGTTTTGATTTGAGTGAGGGTTTTCCATGTTTAACAACTAAGAAGTTACATTTAAAATCTATTATTCATGAGTTGTTGTGGTTTTTGAAAGGAGATACAAATATTAAGTATTTGCAAGAAAATGGCGTGAAGATTTGGGATGGATGGGCAAATGAAAGCGGAGATTTAGGACCTGTTTATGGTTATCAATGGCGTAATTGGAATGGTGATGGAATTGATCAGATTACCAATTTGATTAATGAAATTAAAACAAACCCAAATAGTAGAAGGTTGTTAGTTTCTGCTTGGAATCCAAGTGTGATGCCTGATACTACGGTTTCTTTTGAAGAAAATGTTGCTAACAATAAAGCTGCTTTACCCCCTTGTCATGCATTTTTTCAGTTCTATGTTACAGATGGGAAATTATCTTGCCAATTATATCAAAGAAGTGCAGACACGTTTTTAGGTGTGCCATTTAATATTGCGTCTTACGCATTGTTTACAATGATGGTAGCGCAAGTTTGTGATTTAGAATATGGAGATTTTATTCATTCTTTTGGAGATGTTCATTTGTACAATAATCACATTGAACAAGCGAAATTACAATTGACTCGTGCTCCAAAAAAACTGCCAACAATGAAAATGAACCCTGACATTAAAAATATTTTTGATTTTAAGTTTGAAGATTTTGAATTAGTGGATTATGAACCGCACGCGCATATTAAAGCAGCAGTATCTTTATAGTTTTATTTGTTCATTGAGCGGAGTCGAAATGCACACATAAAATGCAACAACTAAACCTTCCACAACATACTCTTAAGATAAAAGAAGAAAACGGAACGCATTACATTTTCGATTTCATTCGAAAAAAGTACTTGGTGTTGCAGCCCGAAGAGTGGGTTAGGCAAAATTTTATTCAATTTTTAGTGAACGATAAAAACTATGCAGCAAGTTTAATTGCAATAGAAAAAGGCTTAAAATTAAATGAATTACAAAAAAGAGCTGATATTGTAATTTATGATAGCCAAGCTAAGCCTATTGTTTTGATTGAATGCAAGGCTCCTAAAGTTAAAATTAACCAAGAAGTATTTGAGCAGATTGCGCGTTATAATATGGTTTTTAAAGTTCCATATTTAATTGTAACAAATGGATTAGAACAT
>JAQXDJ010000141.1 GCA_029251425.1 Vicingaceae bacterium | reverse complement strand
AAAAGAAATAGAAATATAATTATAGAAGTTAGCAGTGATGTTGAGGTAAAAGAAGATTTTTGTTGGTTGACCTTAGGTCAGATTAAACAATTGTTAACGCATGATAATGTGATTAACATGGATACTAGAACAGTTATTTCTGGAATTTCGTTTGGTAATTTAGAAACGTTAAATGACATAGGTAGTAACAATAACTCTACTTTTTTACATTCAGAGTTAGATGAGGACAATAATTTACACAGCATAGAATATATCATTTCATGGATAACAAAACATAAAGCTTTTGCCGAATTAGATGTAAAACAAATTCCATTAAACAGTATAGCTGATTGGAAAAAGGATGGCGAAGCCATTTATCATGAAGCATGTAAGTATTTTTCGGTGATCGCTGTGAGAGCAGAAATAGGAAATAGAGAGGTGCACAGCTGGACGCAACCTTTAGTGAAATCTGCACAAGAAGGATTGATTGCTTTTATCATCAAAAAAATAAATGGAGTTTATCATTTTTTAGTGCAAGCAAAATTAGAAAGCGGAAACTTTGATATTATTGAACTAGCACCAACAGTTCAGTGTTTAACAGGTAATTACCGTAGCGGTAAAAATGAATATGAAGTTGAATTTATAGATTACGTATTAAATCCTGAAAAAAATAACGCTACCGTTTTACACAGTTCTTTCCAATCGGAAGAAGGAGGACGATTTTTTAAAGAACAGAATAAAAATATGATTATCGAAGTGGGTGATGATTTTGATGTAAATGTCCCAGATAAGTATGTTTGGATGACTTTGCACCAAATTAAAACGTTTATAAAATTTAACAATTACCTCAATATTCAATCACGAAGTTTATTGTCGGTTATTAAGTTTGTATAGGATGAATAAATTAAAAATAGGAGTTTTAGGTTGTGCCAATATTGCGAAGAGAAGTGTGATTCCTGCAATTAAAAGTATAGCAGAGTATGATTTAGTTGCTATTGCGAGTAGAACTCAAGAAAAAGCTACATCGTTTGCTTTAGAATTTGACTGTGAAGCCATTGAGGGATATCAAAATTTATTAGATAGAAACGATATAGATGTTATTTATATGCCTTTACCGACTGGTTTGCATGAGGAATGGGTAATGAAAGCATTGGATGCAGGAAAACACATTCTAATTGAGAAGTCGTTAGCGATGAATTATGATTCTGCTAAGCGAATGGTTGATTTAGCCCGTCAAAAGGGCTTGTTGATTATGGAAAACTTTATGTTTTTATATCATGGCCAGCACAACTTTGTAAAAGATTTGATTGCAAAGGGAGAAATAGGTGAATTAAGATGTTTTAGGAGTTCTTTTGGTTTCCCTCCATTAAATAAAGACAATTTTAGATATAATGCTGCTGCAGGCGGAGGAGCTTTGTTAGATGCTGCTGCATATACAGTAAGAGCTTCTCAGTTATTTTTAGGAAGCGATGTTTGGATAGAGGGGGCAACTTTAAATAATTTAGATGCTGAGGTAGATTTGTTTGGTGGGGCCTATTTAAAATCGGAGTCAGGAATGTTTGCTGAGGTAGCTTTTGGTTTTGATAATTTTTATCAATGTAACTATGAAATTTGGGGAAGTAAAGGGAAGATTATTGCGCAAAGAGCATTTACGCCTGGTGAAAATTTCACTCCAACTATTACCTTAGAAAAACAGGGTGAAATATTTGATTATAAGGTAGATGCCGAAAATCATTTTATAAATATATTAAATGAGTTTAAACGTTGTGTTTTGCAAAAAGAAGTAGAAGCTAAGTATGAAGAAATATTAAATCAGAGCAGATTATTACAAGAGTTGCGAGATAAATCAAAGGCTTAATTCTCTGATTAAATTATAAAAAATACTAATTTGCAGCCCAGATACTAATCTTAAGATTATCAATTAAAGAAATAAAGAAAA
>JAQXDJ010000134.1 GCA_029251425.1 Vicingaceae bacterium | reverse complement strand
CAATAATCTTATCTACTAATAAGAAAGGGTATCTGTGTGGAAGTAATTTTTCAATATCGTTTATATCGTAAATAGGATCTTTTGTTAGATCAAATTTAGGAGCTGCGTTTCTTTGTTGTTTGATTAGTTTTTTAATCATTTTAGCAACATCAACATTTCCTTTGTGTCCTGGTCTTGCAGCTAAAACGTGTCCTTTAATTGGTTTTCCAACTAAAGCTAAATCTCCAATAATATCTAATAACTTATGTCTTGCTGGTTCGTTTTGGAAGTGCAACGTTAAGTTATTGAGAACACCAGTATCTTCAACTTTAATGTGTGGCTTTCCTAGTAAATCAGCAATTTCATCTAGCTTTTCTTGTGGTAGTGGTTCGTCAACTAAAACGATAGCATTATCTAAATCACCACCTTTAATTAATCCATTCTTGGCTAAAACTTCTAACTCTCTTAAGAAAACAAACGTTCTACATTTTGAAATCTCATTTTCAAATTCACCAATATGGTACATGTGAGCGTGTTGTGTCCCTAGGGTTGGAGAATTGTAATCAACCATTACTGTTAAACGAAATTCATCTTGAGGTACTAATAACATTTCTGTTTGTCTTTCAAGATCTTCGTAAGTTAAGTTTTCAGTAACAATAAAATAGTCTTTATCAGCTTCTTGCTCAACTATTCCAACTTGGTTAATTGCCTCTACAAAAGCATAAGCACTTCCATCCATTATTGGCACTTCAGCTCCATCCAATTGAATTAACGCATTGTCAATTTCCATTCCAGACAATGCAGCTAAAATATGCTCTGTGGTATGAATTTGCACACCATTTTTTTCAAGTGTAGTGCTTCTAGAAGTATCTACAACTAGGTCAGCATCTGCATTAATAATTGGTTCACCTTCAACATCAACTCGTTGAAATTTAAATCCGTGATTATCAGCTGCAGGATTAACTGTTAAAGTAGCTTTTTCTCCTGTATGTAAACCAATTCCAATTACTGAAAATGGTGCTTTTAAGGTCTTTTGTTTAGACATATTTTTATTTGTTTTCTAATTCATTTATTCTATTAACGATACTTGGCAAGTTTTTAAAACTAGCATATGATCGCATATAATCTGTATAACTAAATGCTGGTGAACCTTGTAAAACTTGATTGTCTTTAATGTTTTTAGAAACACCAGACTGTCCAGCAATTTTCACATTATCTCCAACAGTAATATGCCCCGTAATTCCAACTTGTCCGCCAGTCATACAGTTTTTTCCAATTTTTGAAGATCCTGAAATTCCAGTTTGACCAGCTAAAACAGTATTTTCTCCAACAACAACATTATGTGCAATGTGTACAAGATTATCTGTTTTTACTCCTTTTTTGATAACTGTTGATCCCATTGTAGCTCTATCGATACAGTTGTTAGGGCCAATTTCAACATCATTCTCAATTATCACATTTCCTATTTGAGGAATTTTATCAAAACTTCCTTCTTTATTTGGAGCAAAACCAAAGCCATCAGAACCAATAACAGCACCTGCATGAATAATGCAATTATCACCAATTACGCAATCGTGGTAAATTTTAACACCAGCATAAATTAAGGTGTTGTTACCAATGGTTACATTTTCACCAATAAAAGTTTGAGGATAAATTTTTACGTTATCTCCAATTGTAGCATTGTCACTAATATAGCCAAATGCGCCTAGGTAAATATCTTCGCCAACAGTTGCACTTTCTGAAATGAAAGTTTGTTTTTCGATGCCAGTTTTATTGTTTCTAAACTGATTGTAAACTTCTAATAGTTTTGTGAAAGATTGATAAGCGTCTTCAACTCTAACTAAAGTACAACTAGATTTGATAGCTGTTTTTAGTTCTAAATCTCTATTTACGATAACAATTGTTGCATCAGTTGTATAAAGATGTTCTTCGTAAGCTAAGTTTGCTAAAAAAGATAAAGAGTTAAGTGTTCCTTCTTCAATTTTAGAAAGTGTATTAACCATCGCTTCAGGATTCCCTTCAACGTTTCCGTTTAGTAGGCCTGCAATTTGTTCTGCTGTAAATTCCATTAACTTCAAAGATAACAGTTTGAAGAGGAAATTTCTAATTTATTTTTTGATAGTTTTTAACGGTTTAATGTTGAGGAAAACACATGAACCATTTTTTTACTGGAGTTGATAGTGCGCTGATGTTAAAAGTATCTGCAGCCTCCTTAATATCAAGCACTTGGTTATTCTTTAATAAAATATTGATATTATCCATTTTAGGGTTGTAGGCATTGTTTACAATATTGTCTTGAAAAACAAAGTAGGAAATTTCATTATCAGTTAATTTAAACTTTGTTTTAACTTTTTCTGAAATGGCATTAATTTCTTCTTTATCAAACTTTTTCTTTTGCAACTTTATTTTATACAAATCTCTGTTTGTAATCATTTTGCAAAGCGTAGAAAGTGTCTTGTCAGAATGATTTGTCCAAACTTTTACAGAAGCCATAATGTCAATGTCATCTAGTTTTGCAAATGTTTTTAAAATTTTAGGGTCGTCTTTAAAAGATTGTAAATTGTATTGATTGTATAAAAATTCTTTTAGAGCTGGTGTACAAAAAAGTTCTTCACCATTAATGGCAATTTCTTTAGCACGTTTTAAAATGTTAACCAATAAGTTTTCTCCTGCTAAAACAGTTTTGTGTAGGTAAACTTGCCAGTACATTAATCTTCTTGCAATAATAAAGTTTTCAATAGAGTAGATTCCTTTTTCTTCTATTGCTAACTCATCATTTTTAACAGTAAGCATGGTAATAATTCTATCAGAATTAACAACACCTTCCGAAACACCAGAATAAAAACTATCTCTTTTAAGGTAGTCAATTCTATCCATATCTAGTTGACTAGAAACTAATTGATATAAGAATTTCTTTTTGTATTGATTTCTGAATATTGCTAATGCTAAATCTAATTTTCCTTTAAATTCAGTGTTTAGTTCATCCATAAAAAGGGTAGAAATTTCTTCGTGAGAAATCCCATCGACAATACTATGCTCTAATGCATGAGAAAATGGTCCGTGACCAATATCGTGTAATAAAATAGCAATAGAAACACCTTCAGCTTCTTTATCAGTAATTTCATGTCCTTTAGAACGTAAAACTTCAATGGCTTTTTGCATAATGTGCATTGCGCCAATACAATGGTGGAACCTTGTATGCAATGCTCCAGGGTAAACTAAATGTGTTAA
>JAQXDJ010000103.1 GCA_029251425.1 Vicingaceae bacterium | reverse complement strand
CCAATTGTATTCTTTGTAAGAAATCTTTGCATCAGAGCTAATCATTATCTTTGTTCTGCTGTATTTTCCAACAAATTTTATAATGCCTCCTCCAGCTTTAAAATCCTCTCCATACCACTCAAATATTTTACTAATTTTTAAATTATTTGGTCCAACTTCATTTCTATTTCTATCATTAATCCATGCATAACATTGCTGATCTAATTGTTTATTTAAAGCCTCTGGCAAAAATGCACTATTCATCATTTTAGGACAAGAAACTGCTGCACAATTTAATGCTGCATGAATTCTAGGGTCTTTAAAACGTGGTCGAACTATATCATTTTCAATTTGGTTTAAAGAATAAACTTTACCTCCTGATTTCACAAATTTCTTATCCCAAGGTTTACCGCCACTTAATTTTGTAATGCTTGTAGTTGGATAATTTGTTGCTATCAAATAAACTGTTGAAGCATTGTACAAATTGATCCAATATGCTAATTTTTCATTTTTACTCCAATCATCCTTAGGAGGAGTTTGGTTTAAGTGTGATAAATAAAGGGTTATTTGGTTTAAATTAGCTTTCATTGCTTTATAATTTACTTTACCATCGGCAGTAACATATTGTTTAGTTAAGCTGTTCCAATTGTCATGGCTTGCTTTAACAATTGCAGGTATTCCAGTTTGTGGCTCTTTTATTACTTCTGTTTTTACCTCTTCAGTTTCTATAGGTTTCTCTACGATCTTTTTAGACAACTTTTTTACTGGCTCAATAACCTCCTCACCTTCAGGTAATTCTTCTTTTTCAATAACTTCCTCCAATTCAGTATTTTTTTTTACTATAACTTCTTCTACTGGTTGAACAATTCCCTCTTCAATCTCCTCTTGTGAGGAAACAGCTGTTTCTGTTACATTGTTTTCAGCATTGCTTCCACAAGCAATTAATAATATTGAGAATGCTATTCCTAATCCAAATTTTTCCATATCTATATCTTTTTTACGCTCCTATATAATTAAACACAAAAACAGTTTCATTTTGTTTTATTCTACATTTTGCACAGTGTGATACATGTACAAATTCATAGGCTTTTTCTATATCGAAAATTGAGCCATTCTCCTCCATCTCAAATATTCGATCACAATCTAAATCCCCATTTGGTGAAAACCGCTGAATTCTATAACTACCACTTTCTGATGTCATTTCAATAATAAACCAAACTCCAGCCCCTTGTCCTAATAACCATTGTACGTTAACAGGTATGTTTATCGGTTTTTCAGGCGGATATAAAGTTCCAATGTGCTTTTCCATAACTAAATAGATTCTATTGCTAAATCATTCACTTGCACCTTAATATCTTCAGTACGCTTAATTTTAAAAAAATTCTTAAACCAAAAAAATGAACTTTTTTTCATTATTATTTTCTGATTATCTACCTCATAATAATAACAACAATCATTTAACACTTTATTGTTTGAACGAGGTGTTGCAGAGATTGTATAAGGAAAAACCACCATTAATTTAGTTAACCAATCTTTTGTTGAAGTTAACACTGTTTGTGCAACCAACCTAGAACAGG
>JAQXDJ010000093.1 GCA_029251425.1 Vicingaceae bacterium | reverse complement strand
CCTTATTGAAATTCAATAAGGAGTTTTTTTGTAGTAATTAGTTAATTATTTAACCAATTTACTCGTATAATTATCATTTTCATTTGATAAATTCAAATAGTAAATACCATCAGTTACTCCGCTCAAACTAACTCTCTCTTTTTGAATGTCTGAAGATATATTTATTTGCTTTCCAATTACTTTTTGCCCAACAGCGTTATATAGAACTAAGTTATAATTACCCATCGCTAAATTATTTAAACTCAATTCTAAATTATTATTAGCATTTACGTATGTTATCATCTTAGAATCGCCATTAATATCATCAATTCCAGTTGCTCCATTACACGTCCAGTTAACTTGAAAACCAGACCCTCCTACAAAAGGGTCGGAATGAAACCTAAGTGTAACAGCTCCTCCTGTTGACGAAATTGTTGTAGGGATATTTTCATTACAATACCTATCAATTAGTGGTGAACTTACATTTGGTCCATCATAAATTTCTAAGTAATCATAGTCACATACACCTGAAGAACTGCCTGGCTCTATATCAAAACTTACAAAAGTTAAGTCAACTGAAGAAGCACCTGCTGGAGATATCGTTATAAACGAATTCTGATTATTTCCATAATCATTAACAGCACCTCCACTATCAAACAAAGTTCCGTCACAACCAGTTTGAGTTTGAGCATTTCCTCCTGAAGGCAGAACAGTAACACAAGGAATACTTGAATTAATATTTATGTAAGATGCTTTTGTTTCTGTATCTGTTCCACAAGCTGCACCACCATCAGCGCTTAACTGTACAGTAAAAGAACCTGTAGTTGTATATGTATGTTGGGGATTAGGTGTTGTTACAGTTGGTGTCCCATCCCCAAAATCCCAAAAAAAACCTGTACCATTAACACCTGTATTTGTAAATTGTACTGTAAAAGGTGCAACACAAGACTCTAAACTTGAAGCTGTGAAATCACTTACTGTGGAAGGAACATAAACAGATCCCAATCCAACAGCATACCAAGCATTTGTTACAGACTCTACTTCAGAACTGCAGCCTCCAAACAAATCAATTGCAGATTGTATTGCAAAAAATCTAGCATCGTTATAATTAGATGATGGAGTTAAATAAATAGTTAAGTTTCTAAATGCTATTTTACTTGCATCTGTTAAACCTATCCCGTTTACCGTATATGAATCTCCATTATCGTTTGTTCCTGAACCTCCATTAACTAATAAATAGTACCAAAAGTTTTGAACCCCACTATTTGAGTGAACACCCCCATTGTCTGGACCTCCTAATGGCGCCCAATTTGTTCCAAAATAAGTATCAGGATCTCCTTCTGCATTTGGATTTTGCATATTTCTAATTACAAAACCTAAATCTTCTCCCAACTCCCAATTTGCCTGTGATGGCTTAGCTACAAATTCTATTGATATTCCAAAAATATCACTAAACGATTCGTTTAGTGCTCCAGATTCATCTTGGTAAACCAAATTTGCAGTGTTTGTTGTTAATCCATGGGTAATTTCATGACCAGCAATATCTAGTGCTGTGTAAGGTGTGTTGTTTCCATTACCATCACCATAAGTCATTCTTTGACCATCCCAAAATGCATTCGAAAAGTTATTATCAAAGCTTACATAGCTATTCAGAATAAATCCATTTCCGTCAATACTATTTCTACCGTGAACATTTAAAAAATAATCATAAGTCATCTCAGAGCCCCAATGTGCATCTAAACCTCCTTGTGGGACTGACCATGTAGCAGAGCTATTCACAATATCAGTTGCTCCGCCATAACTTGTACCATATCCCATATCAAATGTTCTTATACCATTTCCTCTACCAGACTCCCTTAATCTAAAAGGGCCAACAGCATTGTCACACGTTATATCTTGAGTTCCACTGTAAAGTGTAGATGCTGCACCTACAACATCAGCTTCATGAATTAAGTTTTCCTCCCAAACAATATCTCCATTAATACCATCAACATAAATCCTTCTTCTTCCAAATGGTTCTTGTGCATAAATATTAAAAGCATAAACTAATTTCAATTTGCTATTAATATTCCCTTTATCATTTAACATCATTAATTCTCCTTTAGGGTAAAATGTTGCACTTGGGTCGTTTTGCTCAATTTTTAAATGATACTCTTCTTCTGCTAGCTCCCATTTATATGTTTGAGCTCCAAAATGATTTAATGCAAGATTTAGAGCAGAAGATTCATTTATTAAAGGAGTTGTTAAACTATTTACGTCATCCATTAACTCTCCATTTACAGATTCTATTAACCCATTTTTAATGTGAGCAATGTAAATTCCAAATTTTACTGGAATTCCATTTATCGTCTGTTGAAATCTATAATGGGAATAACCTAAATGATCCTTTTCTTCTTTAATTAAATTT
>JAQXDJ010000076.1 GCA_029251425.1 Vicingaceae bacterium | reverse complement strand
TGAAGCCATTACTTTTAGTAATGAGAAAATTAATACCAAAGTAGTTCTTGAATCTTCTTTTACTAAAGAAATTAGAATTCTCCTAAAAGAAGGACAAGTTATGAAAGAGCATAAAACTCGCTTACCTATTGTTGTACATCTTTTATCGGGCGAAATTACTTTTGGAGTTAACGGAGCTAATCAAAATTTAACAGAAGGTGATATTATTGCTTTAGCAGGAAATATTCCTCACAATTTAACTGCAAAAAAAGATAGTGTTATTCGTTTATCATTATCTAAACTCGATAAAGCAGAACGCGTTGAAAAAGTAGCTGAATTATGAAAGAAATAGAAAACAGAAGCGATATTGAAAAACTTGTGTATACTTTTTACAGTAGAATTAGAAAAGACAGTTTGTTAGGTCCAATTTTCAATCAACACATTCCGGAAGAAAAATGGCCGGAACACTTAAGTAAACTATCAGACTTTTGGGAAACCAACTTATTTGGAATAGCTAAATTTAAAGGAAATCCAACTCAAAAACACATTAATGTAGATCGTAACTTAAACTATACGGTAGAGCAAAAACATTTCGGGCAATGGATTAACTTATGGTTTCAGACCATTGATGATTTATTTATTGGTGAACGTGCTCAAAAAGCAAAAGATGCTTCTAGAAACATGGCTTCAGCACAGTTTATGATGATGTTTAGAAATAGACCACAAACCGCATAAAATAAAAAGGCTAACTTCGTTAATATTAGAAAAACAAACAGAAAGTTGCTTTGCGAGTAGAAATTGAAAATCCAAGAATTAAATGTTATAAATGCATGCAGCCTTCAATTACCTGCATTTGTAAACACATCAATACTTTACAGACCAAAACTCGTTTTATTATTTTAATGCACCCTAAGGAGTAAAAAAAAGAAAGGAACGGAACGGGTAGAATGACCAAGCTTCAATTGGAGAATTCTGAAATTATAGTTGGTGTGGATTTCACCAAAAATAAGCGTGTAAATGAATTACTCGAAAACACTGCTTCTTTTTTGCTTTATCCAGGAAATGATAGCTTCAACTTATCTACCAGAAAAAGTGCTGATGTAAATTCATTTATGGGAGATCATCCAAACATTTTCATATTAGATGGTACTTGGCCCTGTGCTCGCAAAATGATTAAACTTAGTAAGAACTTACAACAACTAAAAAGAGTAAGTTTCGATAACACAATCAAGTCAAAATTCATCATTAAGCAACAACCAGAGCCACTTTGTTTGAGTACAATTGAGTCAGTTTATACCGTATTAAAATTATTGAACAAAGGTGGTGTAGAACACTGTGAAACAAAAGACTTCTTACTGCCTTTTGAAAAAATGATTGAGAATCAAGTAGAATTTATTCTTAACCCTCCAGCTAATAGTTACCGTCAGAATAAAAACAGAGCAATTACTCCTAAGGACAGATACAAAAAAAAAGCACAAAGAGGTATTATTTTTAATCAGGGTAGTTAAACTCAATAGATCAATATACTTGACTTTCTCCTAAAAAACTGTTAATTTCGTTAACACAATGTAAGTCGCATTTAAACGCGACCAACAAGTACATTAGCAAAAACAAATAATACGCAAAATGAAATTTAAAATAATAACTATTTCTATTGTCCTATTTTCTCTGTTAGGATGCAAGATGGAGGGAGAAAAAAAGGTAGTAACTCAAAATGAGGAAACAATGGATCAAAATGAAATAAAACGCATTGCAAAAGAAACTTACATTGCCTTATTTCCTCTTGTTTATAATTATGGTACGATGTACAATCAAGCAATTAATAAAAATGCACCTGAATATTTAGGAGGATTTGGAGTATACAAACACTATGGCTTATCTACTCCAGATAATAAGGACATTCCAACACCAAATAATAATACGCCCTATTCATG
>JAQXDJ010000412.1 GCA_029251425.1 Vicingaceae bacterium | reverse complement strand
GATGTTGTATAAGTTACTCCATTCCAAACTAAAGAATCACAAACAGAGTAAACATCTACTCCTGTTGAGTTATTAATAGTTAAGTTTAGTGTTACAACTGAGTCACAACCAAATACATTAGTAAATGTATCTAAAGCAGTGTTGTTTGATGTTGTATAAGTTATTCCATTCCAAGTAACTGGTGTACAACCAACTCCTGTTATTACATCAACACCAGTGTTGTTGTTAATAGTTAAATCAAGTGTTACAATTGAGTCACATCCAAATACATTTGTAAGTGTATCTACAGCAGTATTATTAGATGATGTATATGTTACACCATTCCAAGTTAATGAATCACAAACGGAGAATACATCTACACCAGTTGAGTTATTAAAAGTTAAGTTAAGTGTAACGATTGAGTCACAACCATATACATTGGTAAATGTATCTAAAGCAGTGTTGTTTGAAACAGAATAAGTAACACCATTCCAAGTAACTGGCGTACAGCCAACTCCTGTTATTACATCAACACCTGTATTATTGTTTATTGTTAAATCTAAATTTGAAATAGAATCACAACCATTTACATTTACTGTTGTATCAGAATAAAATCCTGTGCTAGTATAAGTTGTACCCGTAACATTCCATAAATAACTATCGCAAGTTGCAACAGTTAATGTGTCAACATCTGGTCCAACTGTAATTTCCTTAAATACAGGAATAGACCAGCCACAACATGCTTCTTTAACTCTTAGTCTAACCCAATAAGTTCCGTCATTAGTAGGAGACCATACTGGATTACTTGTTGTGTAAGTTGATAAAGGAGTACTTGCATCACTTCCATCTGCATAAATAACCCATTCATAATTACTACCTGTAACTGTTGATGCAAAAGTTATTGAACCTGCATTATTACATAAGTAACTAGGTACAGATGTCATAAAACCAGGGGCAGTTCTGTTAGCTCTAGTATATAAATAATTCCTGTAAATAGCTGCACCTAATGTAAGATCATAGTGGCCAATAGCATTAAAATAAATACTAGCTGTATTTGAAGTACTAGTGTAAGAAGATGTTGTTGGGGTTAAATCATTTACATAACTAGCTCCAGCAGGTAATGACCAATTTCCTCCTGATTTTGTTATAATGTATTCAGAATTGGTACATCCACCATACATTGATGCAGATAACGTATAAGGGTTTGGAACTGTATTTCCATTTATTGTTGTCCCCCAAGCATTTGCTTTAATACCATTTCTACCGTTTGCTCCATTTCCGCCTCTTCCGCCATTTCCACCTCGTCCTCCATTTCCACCTCGTCCAGGGCCAGTTCCAGTACCAGTTATTACTCCTCCATTTCCACCATTACCTCCGAGGCCACCATTTCCTCCAAGGCCAGCAGTACCACCAGTACCCATATTCCCAGTTGAAACAGCGATGTCATATACGTAAGCACCAGTATTTCCTGTTATTGCATAAATACCGATTGTAGATCCACCTCCAAATCCTCCAAATCCTCCGGCACCACCTTGGCCACCGCCACCGCCACCAGCACCTCCGCCACCACTTCCGTCATCTACAGGTCCACACCCAAAAATACCATCATCTTCTTCTCCGGCACCACCGCCACCGCCACCGCCACCGGAACCACCGGTTGCATCAAATCCACTTTGAGATTGAGTTGAAGGTATAAAATAAGTTGTCACATTAGAGTTGGGAATAGTAGTGCCATTCGCACCATCATTACCATTTCCTCCATTTCCTCCATTTCCTCCAATAATAATTCCAGCGGCACAATTCCCAGTAGTTATTCTTCCAATACCATTGTTTCCACCTCCTGCAGTTGTGTTTCCTCCACGGCCACCATTTCTTCCATCTAGACCATTATCTCTTCCACCAGCACCACCACCGCCACCGGCACCACCTGCTCTTGCTGTACCAACATTTCCATTAGCTCCTACAGCTCCATTACAAACTGTTGCTCCAGCACCTCCAGCAAACCCACCTCCCCCTTGGCCACCGAAACCATCATCAACTCCACCAGGAGCACCACAATTCGCTCCGTCATCATCACCCGGGTGTCCAGTTCTACCAGTACCACCATTATTACCATTAGCACCATTAGCTCCGTTAACACCTCCACTTGCATTACGGGTTGAGAGGTCTAAACGTGTTAAATAAAAGTTGTCAGAATTTGCAATGTGTAATCCGTAAACAGATCTACCTCTGTTAGCGGTTGTTCCTGCAGCAGTCCTTGTATTGTTTAATGTAACATCTTTTAAATAAACATTACTTACGCCATCTAATTGAAAAGCAACATAATGACCTGCACCACCCCATGAATAAAAAGGAGCTAAACAGTTAATAGCTGTTGTTAAACTAGAATTTTTAACCCATTCTCCTGCAACAATGCTATAACCCCCATCTAAAACAGTACTGTCAGGGAAGTTAGAGGTAACACTTGTGTTGTAAGTTCCACCAAGCATTAATATATGGTGCCTACCTGGGCTAACTAATGTTAAAGCATTTGCTAAAGTTGTTGGGTTTGCAATATCCCCTCCTGCAGCGCCTAATCCTGTAGGAGTTACATATATATGCGCAGGGCAGTTAGTTTGTGCAGATAAATTGAATGAACAAAGTGCAATTAAAAGTATACTAAAAATTCTCATAGCTAAAAAAATAAACAACTGATATTTATCAGTTTGGCGCGAATGTATATTAAAATAATCGATTATAAAAATTATTAAGGTATGATTTTTCTCATCCCGAATATAATAAGTAGTTTGATTTTCAGTAAGTTGTATATTTTATAGGTTGTCTACATTATTTGCGCTTGTATATAAGTTAATTTTACTTTTGATGTCTAACCCAACAAAAAAAATATTACACATAGATATGGATGCTTTTTACGCATCTGTAGAGCAACGCGACAATCCTGAATTGGTTGGAAAACCTTTAGCTGTTGGAGGCTCTAAAGAAAGAGGGGTTGTAGCTGCAGCTAGTTATGAAGCAAGAAAATATGGTGTAAAATCTGCCATGCCATCATCAATTGCTTACAGAAAATGTCCACAACTTATTTTTATAAAACCAAGGTTTGAAGCTTATAAAGAAGCATCTCAACAAATTAGAGAAGTGTTTGAAGAATACACCGATTTGGTTGAACCATTAGCTTTAGATGAAGCTTATTTAGATGTAACCGACAACAAATTTGATATGGAATTTGCAATGGATATTGCAACAGAGATCAAACAAAAAATAAAAGACAAAACAGGGTTGACTGCTTCTGCTGGAATTTCATACAATAAGTTTTTAGCAAAGATTGCATCAGATTATAATAAGCCTGATGGATTTTATGTGATTACACCAAGTATGGCAGAAAAATTTATTGAGAAATTACCGATTGAAAAGTTTTTTGGTGTTGGAAAAGTCACAGCCAAAAAAATGCACCTCAAAGGTATTTTTACCGGAGCAAATTTAAAACGAAAATCGGAACAACAACTTACGCAATGGTTCGGAAAGGCTGGAGGGTATTACTATAATATTTCAAGAGGTATTGATAATCGTAAAGTTAATCCGAATAGGATTAGAAAATCATTAGGAGCAGAGCGAACTTATGAGAATGACATTACTACTAAAGAAGAAATGGCTGAAAATATTATTCGCATTGCTGAGATATTAATCAAGCGAATTGAAAACGCTGGTGGAGCAGGAAAATCATTAACTCTAAAAGTAAAATATGGCGATTTTAAACAAATAACGAGAAGCAAAACAATTTCAGAAACCTTAACTAACGAGCAAATAAAAGTGATAGGAATATTGCTTTTAGACTCAATACCTGACATTGAAAAAGGAATACGACTAATTGGTTTACAAACCGCCAATTTTGATCAAGAAAACAAAGATGTTTTCTTGGAACAATTGGAGTTTGAGTTTTGATTTTTTATTTCAAAAAACCTTTATTACGAACAACAATATCCTTTGTCATTTGTTTTAACACATCACC
>JAQXDJ010000063.1 GCA_029251425.1 Vicingaceae bacterium | reverse complement strand
TTTGTTTAAAGATACTGCTAATGGTGGAACAGATTGGTTACAAGGAACAGAAATGTGGACCATGTTAGGCCTAGTAGCTTTAACCATGGGAATTATGTTTGGACTACCTAAGCTAACTAAAAAAATACCTGCAGCTTTAACTGCAATTATTGTTGTTGCCTGCATTACTATTTTTGGAAATTTAGAGGTTGGTACTGTCGGATCATTTATTATAGAAGGTGGTGGAACAGGTCTTGAAGGTTCTTTACCTACTTTCCAAAGTCAAATATTTGGACTTTTTAGCACATTAGATGGGCATTGGGACTTAATTCTTTCTACAGCATTTATTTTAGCAGCTGTAGGTTTAATTGAATCTTTAATGACATTAAATCTAATTGATGAAATAACAGAAACTAGAGGAAGTGGCAATAGAGAATGTGTCGCTCAAGGTGGAGCAAACATCTTAAATGGTCTGTTTGGAGGTATGGGAGGTTGTGCTATGATTGGGCAATCATTAATAAATGTTGACTCTGGAGGTAGAGGTAGATTATCTGGAATTGTTGCTGCA
Organism: Vicingaceae bacterium; assembly: GCA_029251425.1. Lineage (GTDB taxonomy): Bacteria > Bacteroidota > Bacteroidia > Flavobacteriales_E > Vicingaceae. Next base: position 2,317 of record JAQXDJ010000063.1, on the reverse strand, counting down.
TTAGCATTATTAGCATTTGTATTATTTGGAGCTCCATTAATTGAACAAGTTCCTTTAGCTGCTTTAGTTGGTGTTATGTTTATGGTGGTAATAGGAACTTTTGCTTGGAGTAGCTTTAGAATTTTACATAAAATACCTTTAGGTGATGCTATTGTACTAATTGCGGTTTCAGCCATTACTGTTTGGCAAGATTTAGCTATTGCTGTTATTGCCGGAGTAATTATTTCGGCTCTAATCTTTGCTTGGAAAAATGCTACTATGATTAGAGCCCGTAAACGAACAAAAGAAGATGGAACTTTAGTTTATGAAATTTGGGGACCTTTATTCTTTGGATCAACACAAAATTTTGCAGCTAAATTCAATGCAAAAAATGATCCTGAAAAAATAGAAATTGATTTTATAGAATCTAAGGTAAATGATCATTCAGGTATTGAAGCTTTAAGAAGTATTGTACATAAGTATTCAGACCTCAATAAATCTGTTAAATTAACACATCTTAGCCCTGAGTGTATTGATCTTTTACTTAAAGCAGAACCAGAATTAGAAAGTCATATTGAAAGATCTATCGAGGACCCTCGTTACCATGTAGTAACTGATATGATTGATAGTGAAGTGTAAATTACTTCAAATTATCTATAATTTCTTTAGCAGTTGCTCTAACACTATAGTCATAATCAAAATGCCTCCACTTAACCACACCATCTTTGCCAATAATATAAGTAGCAGGAACAGGTAAGACAGCTTCCTCCTGACCGTTATTTTGAGCAATATCAGTCATTAAAAATGTTTTAATCTTACCTTGATATTTCTTGGTTACACTAAACAGCACATCATAATCTTCTAAAATTTTTAGCGAAGTATCTGGAATTAACACATAATCTGCATTTGATTTTTGACTCATTTTTTTTGCACTTTCGAAAGATTCTGGTCCAACGACTATAATCTCAGCATTCTCAGCAGTTATATATTGTAATGAATCGTTTAAGTTACTCAGATAACGATTGCAAATTGGGCACCATTTTCCTCTATAAAAAATTAACACAATTTGTTTCTCCTCTAAGATATTACTAGAGCTAATTAATTTACCTGCTACCGAATAACTTTCTATATTTGGAGCACTCTCACCTATCTGCAAACCTTTAGGGATATGCTTGTTTTCATCCATCCCTTTTTTACTCATCATCTCTTTATCATTATTCTGAGCAATAGAAATAAGAGGTATTATCACCATAATAAAAAATACAGTTCTCATAAAATCTTTTTTTGATAAAATTAATTGAATAATGTGTCTAATCTTGTCGTCAAAAAGACCTAGAAATTAATTTTATTACAATGAATTAATCCACTCGTTATGCCCGAAAGAATTCCATTTCTCTTTAGTTAAATCAATATTCGGAGATAAAATCTCTACAGATTCGCGCTGATTAAAACGTACATTAATTTTTGCTTTAATCATTACATTATTCATCTGACGCTCTTTTTTAGCATACTCTTCCAAATAATGAGCAAAATCCAAAATCATTTTAGGATAATGAATCATAAAATATTTTTGAATATCATGTATGTGATTATTAATTTTTACAGGATAAATAGTTTTGGTTTTTAAATCAAAAATTGCAAATTCACATTCATTTATTGTTCTTGTTTGAATTTTCATTCTCCAAGCAAATCGATGCCCCTCGCCTGTCCAATCAACATTTCCGGGGATTAAATAATGTCTTAAAGGCATAAACAATTGAAACAATACAAATACTCCAATTAAATATAAAACTGGTTTAGGTGATTTGATAATTTTAACATCTTCCTCTTTAAATTTATTGAATTTTGAAAGAAAAGTAAATTTTTCTAATTCAAAAAATAGCACTAGAGAAGCCATCATAAAAAATGGAAATATATTAATATCATCAAAAATAACATGATTGGTAATATTAAATGCTAAGGCAAATACAAAGGCATAAATTCTAGTTTTTTTAATGAGTAATAAAAACCCTATAAATAGATCAAATAACAAACCACTAAAAGCAAGAAACAGAGCTAATCCTTCTGAATAATAATTTCCATTTTTCAATAAAGTAGTTATAGGTTCATAATAAAATAACCAATCACCATTTATTTTAGCTACTCCACCAAAAAAATAAACTACAATAAACTGAAATTGTAAAATTCTTAAATGCCATCCTAGCAGAGGTTTAACTTTCTTTTTGCCTTTTAGAGAAAACGCTCCATCTGCAGGAATAAAGATCAACAAAAAAGAAATTAAACTAAACAAATACAAATGATTATTATAATAAGACTTATCTAATAAAAAGAAATAAGT
>JAQXDJ010000048.1 GCA_029251425.1 Vicingaceae bacterium | reverse complement strand
AACTTAAAGATTTTAATAATATAGAAATCTCCATTTATAGAGATTCAGTGTTGTATGAGAAAGTGCCTTATTCTAAGGGGCTAATTTATAATCTTGAACTTGATTACGAATACTTTTTTAAGATGACTAAACCTGGTTATTATAACTGGGAATATACTATAAATACTAAAAAAGACACTGCTAAGCCTTCTAAAGACAAATCTTACAGATCAATTAAGAATATGAATTTTGCCTTTCTTTTAGTTCAAAAAGGATTGACACAAGAAAAATATGCGGAAAAGTTAAAAATAAGGTATAGCTATGATCACGATTCTAAAAAATTTTATTCTGATTTAAAGTTAGCTAAGGGGGATTTTATTAAAACAATGGGGCTTTTTAGGTTAAGAACTTTATTGGAAGAAAACCCAGTTTTAAATAAAGAGTTTGAAGCTTATGTCAAAAAAATAAAATTAGCGGAACAAAAAATTCAAGAAGAAATTTATAGTAACCAGCTGAAACAAAAAGAGATTGAAAAGAAATCGTTAGCATTAAATCAGACTAAAATTTTAGCTGAAAAAAAGGAAAGTGAATTAAAGATAGTAGAGCAAAAAAATGAAATTCAAGGCTTACGTTTAATTGAAGAACAGAATAAGATTATTAAAAGAGACATTGAAAATATAAAAAAAACAAAGTTAATTGATTCATTGCATCAAGTTCAGCTAGAAAAAGAGTTGGATATTACGAATAAAGAATTGGAGTTAAATAAATCGAGAAGCGAAACGGAAAAGAAAGAGCAAGAGCTAAAATTAAAATCAACTCAAGTAATAATTTTACATAGTAAAGAAGAGAATCAACGAATAATAAGCTATCTAATAGCTATTGGTCTTTTTATTGTATTATTATTTACATTTTTTATATTTAATAGACTAAGAGTAACAAAACAGCAGAAAAAAATTATTGAATATCAAAAAGCAGAGGTGGAAGAAGCGCACAAAGAAATTAAGGATTCTATAGACTACGCTAAAAGAATTCAAACAGCAATTTTACCTCTTCCAAAAAGGGTGCAAACATATTTTAAGGAGAGTTTTATTCTATATAAGCCAAAAGATGTTGTTGCAGGAGATTTTTATTGGTTAGAACCCCAGAATAAAAATGTTCTTTTTGCTGTTGCTGACTGCACTGGTCATGGAGTTCCGGGTGCTATGGTTAGTGTTATATGTAATAACGCGTTGAACAGGTCTGTAAGAGAGTATGCGTTGACCGATCCAGGTGAAATTTTAACTAAAACAAGAGAAATAGTTATTCAAGAATTTGAAAAATCCGATGAAGAGGTAAAGGATGGGATGGATATCGCATTGTGTTCTTTGGAAGGGAATCATTTAAAATATGCAGGAGCTCACAATCCTTTATTAATTATTAGAGAAGGTAAAATCATAGAAACAAAAGGAAATAAACAACCAATAGGTAAGTTTGATAATATGTTGCCGTTTACAACCCATTTTTTTGAACTTCAAAAAGGAGATTCAATCTATGCTTATACTGATGGTTTTGTAGATCAGTTTGGAGGTGAAAAAGGAAAGAAATTTAAATCTAGAGCTTTTAAAGAACTACTACTTTCTGTTCAGGATAAAGCAATGAATGATCAAAAAAATATTATTGACGATGTTTTTGAAAAATGGAGAGGAAATGAAGGTCAAATTGATGATGTCTGTGTAATGGGGATTAGAATTTAACACTTTTTTTAACTAACTTATTGTTGTGGACAGAGGTGTCTATCTCAAATTCATTCCATAATTTTACTATTGTAGAAATGATCCAACTCTTAACCATAAATATAATTACAGAACTGCCTATATGGTTCAGTGTATTCTGTATTGCTTTGGGAGGTTTATATGCTTTTTTTCTTTACAGAAAAGAAGATAAATTTTCTGATACACCAAATTGGTTAGTTAAAACAATGGCGTTTTCTAGGTTCTTACTAGTGAGTATTTTGGCTTTTCTATTATTATCGCCATTTGTTAAAACACTATTTAATAGAGTTGAAAAGCCAGTTATTATAATTGCTCAAGATAATTCTAGTTCAATATTGTTGAATAAAGATTCATCTTTTTACAATGGACAATATTTAACAGAACTAGATCTCCTAAAGAAAAGTTTGGAAGAGGTGTACGATGTTAAATCATATACATTTGGAGAGGGTTTAAATGAAGGAAGTAAAATTGATTATTCTGAAAAAATCACTGATATTTCTAATGTATTTGAAGAAGTTGAAAATAAATTTTATAACAGAAATGTTGGGGCAGTTTTATTGGCAACAGATGGTATTTTTAACCAAGGATCAAATCCTGTTTATAATTCAAAAATAGAGTTTCCGGTTTATGCAATTGCATTAGGTGATACATCATTGCAAAAGGATATTGTTTTAAAAGAAGTGAATTTTAATAAACTAACTTTTTTAGGAAATAAGTTCCCGATAGAGATTAGTGCTAAGGCATTTCAATGTTTAAATAATAAAACAAAACTAACAGTAACTCATGATGGTAAAGAGCTGTTTTTAAAACAATATGATATTGAAACAAATGAGTTTTTAATAGATGAACATTTACTGCTTGAAGCGGATAAAGTTGGGGTGCAACATTATCGTGTTAGTTTAACAACTTTAAATGGAGAAATAAGTATTGAAAATAATACAAAAGATATTTACATTGAAGTATTGGATGGAAGACAGAATGTGCTGATTTTGGCAAATTCTCCTCATCCGGATGTTAAGGCGCTAAAGTTGAGTATAGAAAATAATAAAAACTATAAAGTTACAAATCAGCTGATGAGCGATTTTGATGGTAATACAGCAGCTTATAGTTTGGTTATTGTTCATCAGCTTCCCCGATTTATAACGCCTAGTTTAAAAAAGTTGTTTGATAGTGATCTTTCAATACTTTATATGTTAGGTAATCAAACTTCTACACAATTATTTAATACGTTAAACACAGGCTTAACTATAGATAATTCAACTGGGAGTTTTAATGAAGTGTTACCTGTTATTGCTGAAAATTTCCCATTGTTTACGCTTTCAGAAAATACGATTAAAAGTTTAAATCAAATGCCTCCAGTTGTTGGTTCGTTTGGAACATATAAGATGAATACAAACGGCTATGTACTTTTAAGTCAAAAAATAGGTAGTGTAGAAACTTCCACTCCTTTACTATCATTTTTTCAGAATGAAAATAAGAAAGTAGCTGTTTTTTCTGCGGAAGGAATTTGGAAGTGGAGAATGCAAGATTTTTTAAGAAACGATAATCATAATAGCTTTGATGAGCTAATAAATAAAACAGTACAATTTTTATCGGTTAAAGAAGATAAAGGTAAGTTTAAAGTGTTTACAGAGAATATTTATACAGAAAATCAAGAGATTAGATTTAGTGCTGAACTTTATAATGATAGTTATGAATTAATCAATGATCCGGAAGTAACGGTCAGTTTATTGTCTGAAGAAGGTAATAAATATAATTTTGTTTTTAGTAGAACAACCAATGGGTATGTTTTAAATGCAGGTGTACTTCCTGTCGGTTTTTATACTTATAATGCAAAGGTTAAGCTTGGAAATAAAGATTACGTTGAGAATGGTAAGTTGCAAATAAAACAGCTTTTTTTAGAAGCAAATAATACTAGGGCTAATCACCAATTATTACAAAATATAGCAGAGAAATTTGGAGGTGAAGTCTATTTGCCAAATAACTTAGATGAGGTGTCAAAAACACTTGTAGAGAATAATGATATTGCAGCTATAATTTATGAGGAAAATGATTTAAAGGAGCTTATAAGTTTAAAGTGGATATTTTTTATATTGATAACCTTACTTAGTTTAGAATGGTTTTTAAGAAAACGAAATGGAGCTTATTAATAAGCTAACCTTAATGGCCATTTCTTCGTAAACGAATAGAAAAATTACCTATGTCAAAAAAAACACTAGCAATTTCTTTAGTAATCATTTTCTTAACAGGATTAGGTTGTTCTTCAAATAGAATGAAGTATAACAAATCAAGAAATGGTGGTAAAAGAATAAGCTCTAAAGAAAGTATGAGAAGGTAGTTAATTAACTACCATTCTCTGTATTACTCGTTCGTTATTTGTAGTAACAGAAACGAAATACACTCCTTTATTTACACTTGATAAATCTAAATCAATCTGTCTTTTACTTTCATTCTCTTTTGTGTAAACTACTTTTCCTAGTAAATCGAAAATAATAATTTTAGCATTTTCTTGTGAATTTCTTTTAATAGTAAATACTCCTGTTGTTGGATTAGGGAAGATGTTAAAGTTAGTATTTACTATTTCATTAATACCTGTAGCGGTATCCATACAAAATGTAAATGTTAAACTATCTCCATTCGTTCCAGTAAAAGAGTTGGTATTTTCAACTACTAAAGTGTCTCCTGTGGCATCTTCTAACAAATACATACTTCCACTTCCAAATGCGCAGCAGTATCCATCACCAAAAGCATCTCTTAATACAAATGTAAAGCAACTTGTATAGAGACATAAATTTTCATTGAATGTTTCTCCTCCTGTAAGATCTCCATATCCAGGGCTTGAAGCGACAGTTACTCCTGTATTATTATCTCTGATAAGCCAACTAGTTTCAGAACCATAATTGTCTGTGTTTAAGGTTAAAGAAGCAAATTTTGGAAACTCATTAGAATTAAAATTGATTGAAGTATTATTATTTAAAATGTTTTCGTCAGTTATATTATTTGGATTCAATAAATCAACTGTAAAAGTGTGTGCTCCATTAGCAATGTAAGTATTTGGTAGAGTGATAATGTCAATACCATAAGATGGTAAGTTTCCTGTCCAGTTAATTGTATTAACACCGCCACCGTCTAATTCATAATTAATAGTTAATGAAGTTAAATTAGCAGAACCATTATTGCGTATAGAAATTACTGGAAGAATAGAATCACCACAAATAAAAGATTCAATTCCAGCAACGTCTAGCAGTGCTACATCGTTGGTTAAATTTGGTCCGTTAGGATCGAAACCGTCAAGAATGGTGTCGCCAGTATTGGTAGGGTCTAGCCAAAATTTTAACTGTCTATTATTGGCTGGATTAGTATCCCACGAATAGGAAAATTTACCGTAATAATCTTGAGCATCGTTTCCACAAGCTGCGTTCCCTCCATGAAGTTGACCAATAATTCTGTGATTTTGATCAAATAAAGGCGACCCAGAAGAGCCCCCCTCTGTAGTTCCTGAATTCCAATCTATAACTTCCCAATGGTCATTACCCGCACTGTAGTAGCCAGACTCTACTACTGGTTCAGTATCATGTGAAATCTTTTTTACATCTAATCTCGGATAATGAATTCCTGTTGAGCTTGTAGAAGGCGCATTGATGTTAGACCAACCAGCATAAAAAACATTGTAGTTTGCTGGTGGAACACTTGAGAGCTCAACTAAACGAAAATCAGAAGGAGAATTAGTTGCTCTTGGTATGCATCCGCTTATAGTTTGAGTTGTTGGACCATCGGTATTTGTTGCACAGGTAGGAGATTGGTAATTAAACATGAATATATTGTTATTATTCATAGGACAATGATTTGCTGTTAATACATAGGGAGTACCATCTTGACTAGTATTATTGACTAAGGCACCAGAACATATTCGAGAATTTCCAGCAGTTAGGTACATAACTGAAGAACGAATTTCATTTCCCCAATCAGTTGTATCACAAATTGCATTAATGTTACATGCTCCTGCATCATTAAAACCTTTTAAGTGATTAAATAAATCTCTATAACCATGAACTATAGATGACACTTCAATAATTCCTTGACCTTGTAATGAAAATGGTTCGTAATATTCAAGAGTTATATTGTCTCCTTTAAGTAATGAAGTAGAAAATTCTGAATGTGATTTATTATTAGCGTGTGTAAAAGATCCTAACACCTGATTTTTGTTGTAAACAAAAAAAGTAGCTCCAGGAGGTAGGTTGAAATTGCTATAATTTAGGTTAATTGATTTTGCATTTGGTGATTTTATTTCCAATCGCCAAACTCGATCTCCGTTGTTTAACGTTGTCCATAAACCTGAATTGTTTAGGTTAAGTTGAACAGCTAGCTCTATTCCAAAACGCCAAGCGATATCTTTGTGTAGGTCTGTTACTTTATCTTCTTCAATAAACGGTTGAACATTTATAGTTGGAGTTGTATAAACGGGAGCAGTACCAAGGTTTTTATTAAAACTAATTGGGCTACCGCCATGACTAATTTGTGCAAAACTGCCTATTGAAACAAGAAGTGCAGTAAT
>JAQXDJ010000035.1 GCA_029251425.1 Vicingaceae bacterium | reverse complement strand
CTATCGTGAGAAATAACAATTAATGTTCCATCATAATTTTTTAAAGCTTGTTTCAACACATCTTTAGATCGAATATCTAAATGATTTGTAGGTTCATCCAATACCAATAAATTTATTGGTTCTAACAGTAGTTTACATAAAGCAACTCTTGCTCGCTCACCACCAGAAAGTACTTTTATCTTTTTTGAAATTTCCTCTTCTCCAAACATAAAAGAACCGAACAAAGCTCTAACTCTTTTACGAATTTCTCCGTGAGCTGCCTCATCAATCGTTTCAAAAATTGTTTTTTCTTTATCTAACTCTTCAGCTTGGTTTTGAGCAAAATAAGCCATTTCAACATTATGTCCTATTTTCAATTCTCCCTCATGCTCCAACTCTCCAACCAATGCTCTAATCATAGTTGTCTTACCCTCTCCATTCTTCCCTACAAAGGCAACTTTTTTACCTCTTTCAATAAAATAATTAACTCCACTAAAAACCTGGTTATCTCCAAAAGCTTTTCCTACTTCATTTGCTTCTACAGTAACTTTTCCTGACCTTGGAGCTGGAGGAAATGAAAACTGCATCGAAGCATTATCTTCTTCCTCTATCTCAATTCTATCTAACCTATCTAGTTGTTTAATTCTACTTTGAACCTGAACTGCTTTACTTGCTTTTGATCTAAAACGCTCAATAAATTTCTCGGTATCTTGTATTTGTTTTTGTTGATTAGTATAAGCAGCCATCTGCTGGTCTCTTCGCTCTTGCCGCTGACTTAAATACTTAGTATAGTAAGTTTTATAATCAAAGATCTTTCCTAAAGAAATCTCAATCGTTCTATTGGTAACCCCATCTAAAAATGCTCTATCGTGAGATACCAAAACAACACCTCCATGGTACACTTTTAAAAAATCTTCTAACCATTGTATTGATTCAATATCTAAATGATTGGTAGGCTCATCCAATAATAACACATCAGCATTTGACAGTAAAATTTTAGCCAATTCAATACGCATTCTCCACCCTCCACTAAAATCGTCTGTTAAACGTGTAAAATCTTCAGGAGAAAACCCTAATCCTTTTAATATTGTCTCACAGTCAGAATCAATATTAAATCCTCCTAACAAACCAATTCTCTCATTCAAATCGCTCAACTCATTCAACATTTCTGAATAACTATCCGATTCATAATCTGTTCTTACAGCAAGTTGTTCATTAATCTTATCTATCTTTTCGTTAATGCCATTAACTTCTTTAAAAACAGACTTAGCCTCTTCCATTACGGTTTTACCAAAAGCAAAATCCATATCTTGAGGTAAATAACCGACTCTAAAACCGCTTGGCATAGAAATATTCCCCCCATCAGATTCAGATTCTCCTGCAATAATTTTTAATAAAGAAGATTTACCTGCACCATTCTTTCCAACTAAACCAATTCTATCTGATTTATTGATAATAAATGAAATTTTATTAAACAAATAACGTTCTCCAAAATTTACTGTTAACTCATTAATTCCAACCATGAGGCGAAATTAATTAAACTAAGTGATACTAATCAGGAATTGGTAACGGCTAATTAAATATCTTTGTAGGGAATTAATTCGTGACCAAAATGGCAGAAACCCCAAACATTGTTAGTAGCATCATAAAATGTAAATGCCCTAAATGCAGAGAAGGAGATTTATTTGTTAACAAGAACGCGTACCAATACCAAAATTTTTTAAGTGTAAACGATAATTGCCCTAAATGCAATCAAGATTTTCAGATTGAAGCAGGGTTTTATTTGGGAGCCATGTTTGTAAACTATGCACTAACTATAGCAATAATAGTGGCTGTTTTTGTAGCCTTTGTTGTTTTTAATATATACAGCCTTGTTCCTTTTTTAATTACTGCAGGCATTGTTCTATTCGTAACTAGCCCAGTTGCACTTAGGGTTTCTCGTTCAATTTGGATTGCCATGTCGGTAAAGTATAAACCCAATGCTATTTCAGATTATGCAACACAAAATAACAGTAAATAAAACTGCTTTTTACCACACTTTAGGTGATGTTAAAACAGCTCAAACCATTTGGATTGTTTTACACGGATATGGCTACTTAGCTAAATATTTTATCCGAAAATTCAACCCTATTTTAAATGAAAACACTGCTGTAATTGCGCCAGAAGGCTTATCTAAATTTTATTTAAATGGTGTTGGTTTTGATGGCAGAATGGGCGCCAGCTGGATGACTAAAGATAACAGAGAAGCAGAAATTGAAGATTACATCAATTATTTAGACCAACTCTATAAAGCTATTATTGAGGAAAACGAAACGTCTGATGTAAAAATTAATGTGGTTGGCTTTTCTCAAGGAGGGGCAACAGCCAGCAGATGGATTGCCAACCAACAGTCGAAAATTGACAATTTAATTTTATGGGCAAGCTCTTTTGCTGAGGGTATTGATCTAAAATTACTCGCTCAAAACAATAAATTGTTTGCGCTATTTGGTGATAATGATAAATACATTTCTAAAGAAAAAATTGACCAATACGAAGCCAAACTAAAAGCTGAGAATATTAATTCTGAGTTTATCCGTTTTGTAGGTAAACACGATATACCTGCTGATGTTCTAACTGAACAAACTCAATTAAATAATTGGTAAATTTGAATTAAACACATAATGCGGATATGTGCACCGGTGCACATATCCGATTTTTATGCACAATGAGCCAGACAAGTTACCCACGACTTAATATTATTCAAATAATTTCAAATTAACTATACTCCAAAGGATGAAAACATTGACTCTATTTCTCGAAGGTGTTTCCGTTGACGAACCCTTCACATTTAGCAATGGGTTTACCTTAGGAAAAGTAAGGAGTTTTCCTGATTTCGATTCAGTATCTGATCTAATCCAACTCAGCCATTTTGATAATCCAAGTGTACTTTACATCTCTGTACCTGATAAAAAATATAATCAAGAATTATTCGAGCTAGGCGTTTTTACAACAGATATGATATCGTTACTATTAAGAAGTTACATCGGTATAAAAATATTAGCTGCATCTGACTTTTACGGTCCTAACGTGCCTAATGTTATTCGATACGGAATATCGCAAAACCTCAAATCATCCGATCTAAAAACTGTAAATGAAAACATTCAAAATTTTGACAAAAGGACTTTGATTGAAAAGGAAAGAATCCAAGTTGCGTTAATGTATTTGAATAAATCTAAAATCTGTGCTACCAACGTCAATGGTAATTATGAGCACTCTATTTTCATAAGAGTTGCTTTAGAAAATTGCTTTGGTGCTCCGAGAACAAAAATAAATTCTACTATTGCTCGCAGAGCTTCGATTCTATTAGATCAATTTGATCCTAATGATGTTAACAAAAAAATTAAACGATTCTATTCACAAACTTCCGGAGCTGTTCATACTGGTAAGGTTCCAAAAAAGCCAAAAAATAATACCAAACATAGAAAGGTCAAGATTGAAAATAACCACATGCACGATATTCTAACGATTTCTGTAAAAAAAGTGATAGCACTTGGTTTTCCTGAATGGGATGAAAATCCAAGTGGACTTTTATCAAAACTTAAAATTAAGATTTGCGCTCTTTTTAATTGTTAATATTGGTTTAGTGAAATTATGTGCATAACATCACCTACAAACCATGCGGGTTGTCATTTCAGGAAATCACTTTTGGTTTTAAAATCTATTCTTAACTTCGAAAGAACAACTTGGGTAGCGAGCCGCGCGTTTCGTAGCCCGATCCCGTTAATTCAAACCTTTCACAACTTCATCCTCATCAATCTCTTCCATGCATTTAAAATGCTTTTTAGGGCATTTGTCATGTCCAATTTTAGAACAAGGCCGACAACTTAAATTGTTATTTTCTACAATGGTATATTTCTCTGGGCTATTTGGGTAATATGGGTACATTCCAAAAGCAGGCACTGTATTTCCCCAAACAGAAACAATTTTAACACCCAATGCTGCGCCAATGTGCATTAAACCAGTATCATGTGTAATTAACGTTTTACATTGTTTTACCAATGAGGCTGATTGGTTAATGGAAAATTTACCACAAGCGTTAAAAATAGTTGCTCCAACAGTTTTTTCAATCTCCACAGCAGTTGTTGCATCTTCTTTTCCTCCAAATAAAATAATGGGTTGCTTAACCTTTTGGCAAATAGAAATTATTTTATGTGTTGGTAGTCGTTTCGTAAAATGTTGCGCACCAATTGCAAAAGCAACATATCCGTTTTGATGTGTTGCGGGAAGTTCTGATAAATTAACGTTATCACGCTCACTTATAAAATAATCTAAACCCTTATTATCATTTTTCACATCAAAATGTTTTACCGTATCGAGGTAACGATCAACAATGTGCACTTTGGGTAATTTATCTACTTTAAAAGTAGTCAATAACCATTTTTCATAATTCACTTTATCAAAAGAAAATGAAATACATTTTAAGGTCTTTATAATTCGTTTTGAGCGTAAATTCTTGTGCAAATCAATTACATAATCAAATTTCAATGCTTTTAATTCTTCTGCTACCTCATTCGTACTTTTTTCAATAGTATGAATTTTAGTAAGATGAGGATTATGCTCAACAACCGTTTTATATTGTTTTTTTGTGATGTAATGAATTTCAACACCACCATTAAATTGTTCTTTTAAACATCTTATAACTGGTGTTGTTAAAACAATATCGCCAATAGAACTAAATCTAATAATTAATATTTTAACGGAGCTACTCAC
>JAQXDJ010000409.1 GCA_029251425.1 Vicingaceae bacterium | reverse complement strand
GGTCAAGTTTATTACTTACAAGGCGATTATAAAAGTGCTGAGTTTAATGTAAATAATGCTCTCAAAACTGCAAGAGAAGGAAATTATCTAGGTAGAATAGGTTCTTCTTCATTGTTGCTGAGTCAAATTTATGAAGCACAAGCTGAGTCTGATAAGGCATTAAAAATGTTTAAAATTCATACTTCTATAAAAGATAGTATGATGAATAAAAATACTCGTCTTGATGCTGTTAGGCAACAATCTAAATATGAATATGACAAACAGAAAGCAGTTGATGATGCTACTCATGATAAGCAGATGACTATTGAGCAAGAAGCTAAAGAAAAACAAAAAATTATAATTTATGCAATAGGTTTTGGTTTGAGTTTATTAGTAGTGTTTTTAATATTTATGTTTAACCGTTTACATATTACAAAAAAACAAAAACTCATAATTGAAAGCGCTCATGAAGAACTTTCAGAAAAAAATAACGAAATTTTAGATTCTATTACCTATGCTAAAAGAATACAAAATGCAATTCTTCCAACAGATAAGTTTGTTAAATCTCATTTAGAAAGCTCTTTTGTTTTTTATAAGCCTAAAGATATTGTTGCGGGTGATTTTTATTGGATAAAAACTGTTGGAAAGAAAGGTGAAACGATTCTTTTTGCAGCTGCAGACTGTACGGGGCATGGTGTTCCTGGAGCAATGGTTAGTGTAGTTTGCAATAATGCACTAAATAGATGTATTAAAGAACATGGTTTGGTTAACCCAGGTGAAATTTTAGACAAAACTAGAGAAATAGTTACAGAAGAATTTAATGCAGGAGAGTTGGGAGAAGGTGATTATGTTACCGATGGAATGGATATCGCACTATGCTCGTTAACAGGTAATGAGCTAAAATATGCAGGAGCAAATAATCCACTTTGGATAGTTCGTGATGGGGAAGTTGTGGTTACTAAAGCAAATAAACAGCCTATAGGAAGGTTTAGAACTTCAGATCCTTTTAAAACCCATTCGTTTGAGTTGGAGAAAGCAGATGCAGTCTATATTTTTTCAGATGGTTATGTAGATCAGTTTGGAGGAGAAAAAGGGAAGAAGTTTATGGCAAAAGCTTTTAAGGAATTGTTATTGTCTATTCAATCAGAAACAATGCAAGATCAAAAAGAAAGCTTAAGAAAAGCTTTTGAAGAGTGGAAGGGGAACATTGAACAAGTTGACGATGTTTGTGTTATTGGCGTAAGAATTTAGTTTAGATGTTTTAAAATCTTATCGCTAGCTGGAGATGTGATGCTGTAATAGAAGTCAACAAAATTACCATCTTTACCAATTAAGTATTTTTGGAAATTCCATTTAACAGTTGAGCTATTAACTCCATTTTTTTCTTTTTTAGTCAACCAAGAATATAGCGGATGTTGATTTTCTCCTTTTACATCAACTTTCTCTGTAATTAAAAAAGTTACTCCATAATTTTTCTGGCAAAATGATTTGATTTCTTTTGCGTCTCCAGGTTCTTGTTTTCCAAACTGGTTACAAGGAACACCAATTATCATTAGGTTTTCTTTGTGTGTATCGTATAGTTCTTGCAACTCTTTGTATTGTGGAGTAAATCCACATTCTGAGGCTACGTTTACAAATAAGATAAATTTACCGCTGTAATCTTTTAAGTTAACAGTTTTACCGTCAATACTATTAATGGTAATATCATAAATATTTTCTGCGAGAGTTGCTTTTTTATCAGGTTGAGCACTGCATCCTAACATAATTAATGCAAGTAAAAAAGTATATATTGTTTTAATTGTTGTCATTTTTCTCTTCTTTTTTAGGCATTGGGCCTCTTAGGTGAATTACTAAACCATTTAAAAAATTTCTTAAAATTTGATCGCCACATTCCATGTATTTAGGATGGTCTTCTTTTCGGAATAGTGCACCTAACTCACTTTTGGAAATTCTAAAATCTACTAGTGCACAAATTTTAACGATATCATCATCTCTTAATTTGTGTGCAACTCTTAGTTTTTTAAATATGTCATTATTTGTTAATCCCATTTTGTAAAAGTAAGACATCAAACACAAAATGGCTAATTTTGAAAGAAATAACATCCAATTTCATGAAACTTCATTTAACCGATACATTTCTAAAAGAACTTCCGGCAGATCCTATTCAAGAAAATACTAGAAGACAAGTGAGCGAAGCTTGTTATTCTTTTGTTGAGCCTACTAAGACTGAAAATCCAACGATAGTTCATCTTTCTCCCGAAGTTTGTAAAATATTAGGAATATCTGAAGAAGAAGCAAACTCTGAAGAGTTTTTAAAGATTTTCACAGGAAATCAATTGATTGAAAAAACAACTCCTTATGCTATGTGCTATGGAGGTCATCAGTTCGGACATTGGGCTGGACAATTAGGTGATGGTAGAGCAATAAATTTAGGAGAGCTTAAAAATAATGACCAACAGTGGGCAATACAGTTAAAAGGAGCAGGAACTACACCATATTCTAGAACTGCTGATGGCTTGGCGGTTTTGAGGTCTTCTGTAAGGGAATATCTTTGTAGTGAAGCAATGTATCATTTGGGAGTACCAACAACAAGAGCTTTATCACTTTCATTGTCTGGAGATCAGGTAATGAGAGATGTTTTGTATAATGGAAATCCTGCTTATGAAAAAGGAGCTATTGTTTGTAGGGTTTCGCCTTCTTTTTTAAGGTTTGGGAGTTATGAATTATTGGCTGCTCGTAAAGACCATAAAACGCTAAAAACTCTAGTCAACTATACACTTAAACATTTTTATCCTGAGTATGAACCAAATAAGCAGGGTTATATTCAGTTTTTTAAAGAGGTTAGTTTAAAAACATTAGATATGATTATTGATTGGCAACGTGTTGGTTTTGTTCATGGAGTTATGAATACCGATAATATGTCAATTTTAGGGTTGACAATTGATTATGGTCCTTATGGTTGGTTAGAAGGGTTTGATAAAAAATGGACTCCAAATACTACAGATGCAGAACACAAACGTTACGCTTATGGCAGTCAAGGAAATATTGGCTTATGGAATTTATTAAAACTAGCCAATGCTCTTTACCCATTAATTGAAGAAGCAGATCCTTTAGAAGAAATTTTAAGCAATTACAAAACACTCTTTGCTAAAAAGCAATTGGCTATGATGAAGTCTAAAATAGGGTTAGAGCTTACAGATGATAATGATCAAAAATTAATTGATGATTTAGAAATCAATTTAAAAAGAACTGAAACTGATATGACTATTTTCTTTAGAAATTTAAGTGAGATTTCTAAGGATATGATTGTTCCAGAAAAAGGTGAAGTTACATTTTTGGATAAAGTGTTTGATGCTTTTTATAAACCTGAAGAGGTAAAAGGAGAGGTGTTGTTCTTTTGGAAAGATTGGATGAATCGTTATTTAAAAAGATTACAGCAAGAAATTGATTCTGATCAAGAACGTAAACAAAAAATGGATTTGGTAAATCCTAAATATGTTTTAAGAAACTATATGGCTCAAGTGGCAATTGACGCTGCAGATAAAGGTGATTTCTCAATAATTGATGAACTGTTTAATTTGTTGAAGAAACCTTATGATGAACAAACTAACGCTGAAAAATGGTTTGTAAAACGACCAGA
>JAQXDJ010000028.1 GCA_029251425.1 Vicingaceae bacterium | reverse complement strand
ACCCAATATGATAAAAATTATAAACGGAATAAAAACATGTTAATTAGGAACCTTTAACTTTGTTAATGAGGGGTAACTTATCTTTATCTAATTGTAGCTAACGTCTTTCTATGTCACGTTTTAATGTGATATAAAACAGTTGTTAAACGAAGGTAGCATTTTTTAATTAGAAAGTCAAGTTTAATGTTTTGATAAAATCTCTCGCACAGCATCTTCGTATGCAGGAATGCTTTTCGATTTTTTAATTTTCTTGAACGTCTTTTGAGGATTGTCAAAAGTTTGAGCAAAATATTCCCAAAAAGAGTACATCTTTAAGAGCGTGTGTTTGTCTCCCGATAAATATTCATCGTATTGTTGAAAAAGCGTGTCATGAAATTTGCTAAATGTTTCTAGGTGGTTTTCTGGATAATCAGTCGCATTATTTTTTATCATATTGGGTAAAAATGGATCTGCTATTAATCCTCTACCTATCATAAAGTGGATAATACTCGGAAAACGTTCACGTACTTTGTTAAACGCTTCAACAGAAGTAATATCACCATTGTAATACAATAAATGTTTGGTTTTATCTAAAGCTTTTTGGAAGCCTTCTAAATCAACTCCGCCTTTATAGAGTTGTTTTCCTAAGCGAGCATGTATGGCAATGTTTTTTAAAGGGTAATTATCTAAAATAGGAATGGTATTTAAAATTTCTTCAGCATTTTCATATCCCAAACGCATTTTCATAGAAACGATAATGTCCGATTCAGAATGTACTTTATTGAGTATGTCGTTAATTTTTTCTGCTTCGCAAATTAAACCAGAGCCCATTCCGCGTTTGGTAACCATAGGGTAAGGGCAACCCAAATTCCAATTGAGTTCATTATAACCTAAACTTTGAACATATTTGGCTACAAATAAAAACTCATCAGTACTGTTGGTCATTATTTGCGGGATTAACTCTTTTACGGTATTGTTCTTTTTGAGTAAATCGCGCTCGTAAGCAGGCTTAATTTTAAATTTTCCGTTTAAACGAATGTATGGAGCGTAAAAAGTATCAATTCCACCAAAGTATTGGTTAAAAGCATTTCTAAACCTGAAATCTGTAAAACCTTGTAGAGGAGATGAAAGAAGTGTTACACTCATTTTTTAAAGCTTAAAATTCTGGAGCAACTTCAACTTTCATTAATTTCTGGGTTACCGGATGTGTAAACTGGATAAACTCAGCGTGTAAATGTAAACGGTTGTCAAATTTGCCATATAAATCATCACCAACAATAGGTGTATTTAACCCAAGCTGGTGGGCGGCATGAACTCTTAATTGATGGGTTCTGCCAGTTACTGGGAAAAATCGAATTCTTGTTTTGTCATTTTTTCTGTCTAAAACTTCCCAGTGGGTTAAGGCATTTTTTCCATGCTCATAACAAACCAGTTGCCTTGGTCTATCTTCAATATCTGGGCGTAATGGTAAATCTATTGTTCCTTTGTCTTCTTTAATTACACCATTCAATAAAGCAATATATTGTTTTTTGATGGTACGTTCAATAAATTGTTTCTGCAGTTGTTTATGAGCGTTTTTGTTTTTAGCGATTAACATTAACCCAGATGTTTGCATATCTAATCGGTGAACAATAATTGGGCCTCTAGCTTTTGGATATTTTTCTTTCATTCTACTGTGTACACAATCTTTTATATTTACACCAGGCACAGAAAGTAAGCCTTCAGGTTTATTAATTACAACGATATGATCATCTTCATATACAGTTTCTATTTGAACTGATTCAGCAGGATCTTTTAGCATTGGGTTCTCATCAACAGCTAAACCCTGTAACATGTGTCCTAAAATAGGTTTGCATTTACCTTGGCAAGCAGGGTAGTAGTTCTTGTGTTTTCTAATTTCTGATTTTGGAGATTTTCCCCACCAAAATTCAGCCAAAGCAATAGGTGTTAAATTGTTTTTATAAGCGAAATGTAATAGCTTAGGAGCAGCACATTCTCCAGCTGCAGCAGGAGGTTTTTGCAACGCTGTTGCTGCAAAAATATCTAGTAGGTCTTTGGTTTCGCCTTTAGCATTTAAAAAATTGTAAGCTTCGAATAAACGTTGTTGTATTCCAGCAGACTTAGCATGTCTTTCGTTTTTCAATTTTTTAATTTGTTCTTGAGTAGGAGCTATTGTTGCTTTGAAATTAGCTATTTTCTCTTCCCAATTCTGAATTAAGTGTTTTAAAAAGAACCTTTTGTTTTCGCTTTCTTGTTTGAGTTTGGTGCAAAGTTGCGAAAACTCGTCTCCAAAAACGCTAATTTTTGCATCGTTTCTAATTTCATCTCTTTTTCTTTTTGCTTGAACGTTTTTTTCTCTTGTTACAGCAATATCAGCATCCATTTCATTTTGAAGCTGTTTTAGTTTTTCAAGTTGAGCGATATGTTTAGGGTCATTTTCAAGTTCGTTAATCTCTATTACATATTGACTAACTTCTTCCATTCCGGTATTAAAAAAGCTTTCTACTGTAAGCATATCGAATACTGGTGGAACAAATTTTTCAAAAATGGTTTTATCTAAAAACTTACCTGAAACAGCTGAAATGTAACCGATATCGTTGTCCTCATTTTTAACCACTAATACTCCAAACATTTTACCAATGGTTTTTTCTGGTGTGTTAGGTGTTAGTCCAAACATTTCATTCCAACCAGGTTGAGCTTGTAAATAATCTTGTAATTCATTAACAGCAATTTCTGCAATTGCATGTGGTTGGTAATAAAAAGGGAAAGTAAATTTTTCTGGTAACTCATATCCAGAAATATTTGTTTTAAATGATGTGAAATGCGTTGACATTAAAATTATAATAGATCAAAAAATAAAACTAATAAAAAAGCCTCAACTGAGTAGTTGAGGCTTTTCATTAAATTTTTAATTCTTAGTGCTTTTCAGCAGCAGTAAAATGGAAGTTTCCTTCAATTTCAGCATTCTCATCACTATCAGAACCGTGTACTGCGTTAGCAGAGATATCTGTAGCGTAAATTTTTCTAATTGTTCCTTCAGCAGCTTCAGCTGGATTAGTAGCACCAATTAAAGTTCTGAAATCAGCAACAGCGTTATCTTTTTCTAAGATAGCAGCAACGATAGGTCCAGCAGACATATAATCAACTAACTCTCCGTAAAAAGGTCTTTCTTTATGTACTTCGTAAAATGCACCAGCAGTTTCTTTAGAAAGCTGCGTATATTTCATTGCTACGATTCTGAATCCAGCATCGTTAATCATTTTTAAAATTCCACCGATTGCGTTTTTTTCAACTGCATCAGGCTTAATCATTGTAAAAGTTCTGTTTGTTGCCATTATATAATGTTTTTATTTTTTTTGAAATTTAATTGGCGGCAAAAGTAGTGGTTTTTAATTGATTATGAAGACCAATTTTAAAAAGATATTGTAGCTACTAATTTTCGTGAACCACCATAATTTCTAAACTCACAAAGGTAAATTCCTTGCCATGTGCCTAAGTTTAATTGATGATTTGTTATTGGAATACTAACTGAGCTTCCAACCATGCTAGATTTTATATGAGCAGGCATATCATCACTACCTTCAAAAGTGTGTTTGTAAAAGGGCTCGTTTTCTTTTACAATGTGATTGAAACTATTTTCAAAATCTTGTAAAACAGTAGGGTCAGCATTTTCGTTTATGGTTAAACCTGCTGAAGTGTGCTTTATAAAAACATGAAGAACTCCCATTTCTGGAAGTTCTTCAATATGATTTAATATTTCTGTAGTAATAATATGAAAACCTCTTGAATATTGAGGTAAACTAAACTCTACTTGTTTTATCATTCTTGTTCAGTTAACTTTTTTACGTTGTCTTTTATGTTTCTTTCAATTAAGATTCTCCTTGGGTCAATTGCTGCTTTCGTAGGAAGTGAATCCACCTCAAAGGTAAAGTTCATTTGTTCTTTATTGAATTTTACACGTTTGTAATACATTAAATCTTTTTCATCTTCATCAGCAAAAACACCTATGTCAGCCCAATCATTTACATCAACATTGGTTTCTTTTCCTAATGTGTCTGCTTTTAATTTAAATGCTTCAACATCCATAGTAACCTTATATTTTCCATTATCTAAAGCTTTATAATTCGCTTCTTTTAAACGGTAATCGTATAAAGTAATATCTCTAAACCAATCATCTATTAAATAGTTTAACGAATCAGGTACTTGAGTTTCTAAATGTCTGATAAAATCTAAAGAAGTTGGGTAGGGAGGCTTAGCATAACGATATTCTTCTAAAAAGGTTTTCATTGCAGTATTCACTTTCTTTTCTCCAATGTAATCTTGTAAAGCATAAAGAATAACACTTCCTTTTCCGTAATGAACATATTGTTGGTTTTCAACTTTGTAAAGCGGCAGTTCTTTTTGTTGTTCAAAAGCTCTTCCAGTTAAATACCTATCGTAATCGTACTTTAAAAATTTACGCATTTGCATGTGATCGTTATTCACTTCTTTTTTCATTACCATTAATGATGAGTATTCAGCAAAACTTTCGGAGAACATTGTAGCTCCCTGCATTGTTGCTCCAACAACTTGGTGTGCCCACCATTGGTGTGCCATTTCGTGTGAAACTACTGCGTCAATTACATTGTTGTCTGTAGAATCTTCAAGGTTGGTAATAAATCCAAATGACTCAGAATATGGCATTGTACCAGGGAAAGCCTGTGCAAATGTTGCATATCTAGGGAACTCAATTATTCTCGCTTGCTTGTGGTAATAAGGACCGAAATTCTTGATGTAGTATTTTAACGATTTTTCAATAGCTGCAGACATTTTATCAATGTTGTAAGCATGCGCTTTATCATAATATACTTCAATGTCAATACCGTTCCATTTACTACGAGCAACCTCATAACGAGCCGACATAAAATTGAAGAAGTTTTGAGATTTATGATCTACTTTATAATTGTAGTAGTTTCTGTCACCTTCTTTCCATTCTTTTACTAAAGTACCAGGTGCAATTGCCAATTGGTCTGAACAAGTAGAAATAATTGTTTCCACATTTACCCAATCAGACATTCCATTAGAAAGGTAGTTGACATTACAGCTTTCGCTACAAGTAGTTTGTAGTTCTGGCATTCTAAGCTTTTCAGGTAAGTCATTCTTTTTACGATCGCTTTTGTCACTCAATTCATACTGGTCATTATATCCAAAAGAAGGGAGTATAGAAAAGTTGTTAATGAACGTTCCATTTTGAGCAATACTTGTATTTCCAGATCCGTTTTCAAAACCTACAGCAGTAGAAGAAGCCTCAATAATTAATTTCCTTTTTTCGTTAGGAGTAAGTGGTTGGTTTAGTTTGTATATTAAATACCCTAAATCCTTATCTTCAAATACTATTTTAGCATCTTTTAAATGAATTTTCATATTACAATCTTCATCAATTGTATAATGTAAAGAATCAATGTTTTGATCCGTTTGGTTCTGAATGATTAAACCAGAAATAGCTAAAAGCTTTTGTTTGTTAGGATAAATATTAATGGCATATTTTACATCAGTAATTTTTGGTTGAGCAATGCCTTGATACTTTTTGTACTCCTTTTCATATTTAACTTGTCCTTTTTCAACTTCATCACTTGTTTTATAGCTATTTAATACTTGGGTATTATAGAATACAAAACTTGCTGTTCCAGCAAACAAAATAATAATTGTAAGTAATCCAAAAGTGTATTGAGTTGTTAAATGTTTTTTAGCAGATTTTATTCTGTTTTTAAAACCAAAAGTTACACCTCTAACCCAAATTAAACCTGAAAGTGCTAATAATAACAATCCGAATAAAACCCAATAGATGTTAAACCAATTTGAACCAGTTAAAGCAGGTCCAAATCCATTCATGTCAGAATAAGTATAAGATGGGCCAGAACCAATACTTAACATATTAGTTTCTATCTCTAAAATCATAAAAAGTAGATCCAATAAAAACAATAATAGGATAGATATAAAATATCCTAAATACTTATTGTTGATGATAATTTGAACGAAAACTAAAATACACGACCAGACAACATACATCGGAAATGCAGTATATAAAAAGTCTTGTGCATAAAGACCCAATTCTATTTTTGTATATCCGTTAAAAAGTTGATATAAAATAGCTCCTCCAATAAAGAATACATTTAAAATTGTTCCAACGCTTATTAACGAGAGGGTTTTAGCAAATAAAGAAATAGTAGAGTTGTGAGGAGTTGCGTCAACAACTTCATGTATATGACTATCTCTGTCTCGCCAAACTAATTCACCACTAAAAAAGACTAATATAATTAGTACGAAAAACGCTGAAATTCCATTAACGGTCCCCATCATTTTGTAAGTAACAGGGTAGGATTGAAGTCCCATATAATCAAAACCTCCCCAAAGGTTACTGATTAGCATTAAAGCACAAATAACAAATAAGATTTTGAATAATGTGCTTTTAACAATGCTGTAAAAATTAAGTTTATAAAAGCTTTTAAACTGACTAATAGATGTGCCTAAATTAAAGGTTAATGTAACCTTAGGCATTTTTAAAGTAGTGGCTTCTGAAGCATTATTTTTAGTTTCTTTTTGTTTCTTAACTTTTTTATTTTTCGACATAAAACTGAAAGAAAAATAAGAAAGGAGAAGAATAACAAAGCCTATGA
>JAQXDJ010000019.1 GCA_029251425.1 Vicingaceae bacterium | reverse complement strand
TAAATCTCTAGCTAACTTTTCATCTTCAATAATTATTGCTTTTTGCTTAGTCATTTTGAGGAATTTTTAAAGAAATCGTAAATAAAGTCTCTGTCTTATTTAATGCAACAAGGTTGTTTTCTTTGTAAATTAAAAACAGGCGTTCTTGTATATTGTTTAGCCCGATACCTTCTCCTTTTGTAGGTTTTGCAGTTTCATCAAAATCATTTTTTAATTCAAGAACCAATAGATTTCCTTTTATCTCTGCATCTAAAACAACAGTTATCGTTTCTATACTTTCATAAACACCATGTTTAATAGCATTCTCAAACAAAGGCTGTAAAATCATAGCCGGAATTGTTGCCCTCATTGTTTCTTCCAAACAATTAAATTGAAATTTTAAACGATCTCCAAACCTTATTTTTTCTATTTCTAAATACAGTTTTATATTCTCGAGTTCTGTTTTAAGAGTTGTTATTTGCTGCTCTTCATTACTCAAAGAATACCTCAGATATTCAGAAAGTTTAATAATCATTTCTTGTGCTTTTTGAGGGCTTGTAATGGTTAACGAGCTAACAGAGTTTAAACTATTAAATAAAAAATGAGGATTAATTTGACTCTTTAAAGCTTTTAACTCAACCTCTTTAATTAGTGTTTTCAAACTGGCTTCTTGCTTTGCTTTAATTTGAATGTCTTGATAATAAACCACCACATAATACACCAAAATAAATAACGAATAATAAAACATCCCGCTAATAATTCGCCAAGGAAAAGAGCTGTCTAAAAAAGATAAATAATGAATATCATCTATTGCATATCTTAAAATTAGGTAACCACTAATTAGCCAAAACCCAATAATCAATAAAGAAGAAACAATATGACTTACTAGAAGGTTAATGAAGTTTTGATTGCTCTTTCCATACCGAACCAAGTTCCACAAACTAATTCCTAAAAAAGCAAAAAACACATTAAACAATAAACTATCTGTAGCAGCAACGCCAATACTAATGTGGTAATAAAAGTGTAATACAGCAAAATGTGCCCCTATAATTAAGGACCACACTATTGCGTAATTAACTAAATATTTATTATTACTTGTTATTGGGTTTAACATTCTGTTTTAAAAGTAATAATTATTAGTAGCTCTTCACTTCTCCCCCTCCAAAAATGGCAAATCCTTTTATAATTAAAATCTTCTTTCCAATTTCAGCATTAAATTCAACAGGGCCTCTTTTGTCATTAAACCCTCCAAAAATAGAAACCACATCAACTTGAACCTCCCAATCTCTTGGAACAGAAACTTCAACACCTCCAAACATTGTAAACGCATCAATAACACATTGTTCTTCTTTTAATTTTGCACCAACCAAATCTATTTCACTACCACCAAAAACACTTGTTACTTTCCCCCCTAAAAATTGATCGGAAGTAATTTTTCTATTTCCACCACCAAAAAGTGTTAACATATCTATTTCATGTTCCGAATGATCATTTCCTCCTAATTTATTGTGCCTATTTTTAACTGTCACCATTAAGACACCTACCACAACAGCAATAACTGGCCACATCACACCCCTCATATCTACAGGTATATCAACCACCTTAAATGTTAACCAAATCAAACCAATAGAAGTTAGAATTAATCCAGCTCTTAAATTTTTCTTTACAAAAACGTTTAACAATCCTAGTCCAATTAAAAATGAAGACCATGAAAACACATAGCGTGATATTTCGTCTGGAATTAATCCCGATTTTTTAGCAATAAACAACACACCAACAGCAATCAATCCGTAACCAAACATTGCTCTTTTATCATTCTTTCTTTTATGGAATTCTTCTCTAGTAATCCTTCCTTTTTTTTCAATGTGTTTCTGATATTTTTCTTCTGAGTTCATAGCTTGTTTTTTAAAATTATAGTTCAAATATAAGTGGGCAATTATCATTGCGAAACAGTTTTTAGGTAAGCTGTGGAATTTTTTCGGTAAACGGAGAAAACAATCTAACAATGCGTAATTTTGAATCATTATAAATAACATTAAAACATTAGATATATGTATCCACCAGAATTAGTTGCCCCAATGAAAGAAGAATTAACTTCTGTGGGCTTTGAAGATTTAACAACTGTTGAACAAGTTGATGCAGCAATAACTGCCGAAGGAACAACTTTAGTAATTATTAACTCTGTTTGTGGTTGTGCTGCTGCTAATGCAAGACCAGCTGCAAAAATGTCGATTAGCAATGATAAAAAGCCAAATAGAATAACTACTGTTTTTGCAGGTGTTGATGGTGAAGCTGTTAAATCTTCAAAG
>JAQXDJ010000015.1 GCA_029251425.1 Vicingaceae bacterium | reverse complement strand
ATAACATTCCTTTAAGAGGTTCTTCTGGAACAATTTTCTCAAAACAAGATGCTACACTTTTAGGAAATATGTACGCTGCACTATCTCCTAATTTAATCATTATGGAATTTGGAGGAAATACAATTCCTTATACAAAATCAGATAAATCAGCTACACAATATGGGAGTTGGTTTAAATCTCAGATTAACTACATGAAAAAACGAAATCCTAATGCTGCAATTATAGTAATTGGACCTGGTGATATGTCAGTTAAAGAAGGAACTGAATTTGTTACCTACCCTTATTTAGAAGCCGTTAGAGATGCTATGAAAGATGCAACTATAAGTTCAGGTTGTGTTTTTTGGGATATGTATGAAGTTATGGGTGGTAAAAACTCGATGCCTAAATGGGTTGAGGCAGAACCTTCATTAGCTGCATCAGATTATATACACTTTAGCCCAAAAGGAGCTAAAAAAATTGCAGAAGAGTTTAGCGTTAAACTTTTTGAAATGTACAATGATTACAAAGGAATAAAAGTTAAAAGTCCTCAAGTAGAAAGTGAAAAGTCTAAAACAGACAGTTTAAAATCATCAATATCTAATTAATCTTGAATATTAAAAATAACATATTTACACTACTTCTTACCGGAATAAGCACTATTTGCCTAGCTCAAAGTAACCCTCATTTACTTCCTGAGCATGACTTTGTTGTTTATGATTCAATGGACATTCGTTATTATAATGACACCTCTAATTATAACACCTTTTTTAGAAAACTAGATGATTTAATTTTTGATGGAAAAGGAAAAGTAAGAGTGATGCAAATTGGTGGTTCTCATATACAAGCAGATATTTGGTCAGATCAATTAAGAAGAAATTTTCAAACCCTTGCTCCTAGTTTAAATGGTGGTAGAGGATTTTTATTTCCTTACAGATTAGCACATACCAACAATCCTTACTATTATAAATGTACTTCAACTGGCGAATGGAAAGGTTTTAGAAACTCTTTAATGAAACAAGATACTACTTGGGGTCTTTCAGGAATTACAGCTTCTACGATGGATAGCGCTGCAACGCTTAAGTTTTATTTTAGAGGAGATGACACTCCCTATTATGATTTTAATAGCATTAAAATATTTCACAATGTAGAAGACACTAATTATTGTATAGAGTTAATTTCAGATACATGTGTTTCTATTATTCGAAATGAAGAAATTGGTTATACTGAGTTTATTTTAGATCATTTTGTAGATTCTTTTGAGTTTAATATTTATCGTACAGATACTATTGCTTCTGCTTTTAACCTTTATGGAATTAGTTTAGACAATGATGATCCTGGTGTAATTTATACTTCTGTTGGAGTTAATGGTGCCAGTACAAAAAGTTATTTAAGATGTGATTTTTTTACACAACACTTAAGGGCGGTTAAACCCGATTTAGTTATTTTTTGTATTGGTATTAATGATGCGTACGATCCTAACTTCTGTGAGAATTGTTATGAAAACAATTACGATACAATAGTAAGTTGGATAAAAAAAGTAAACCCTAATTGTGAGTTTTTATTTGTCACCAACAATGATAGTTATTATAAAAGAAGATACCCTAACAAGAGAGTATTTGGAGCTCGTGATGCTATGATCAGGTTAGCAGACAAACACAACTCAGGCTTATGGGACATGTTTGAAGTAATGGGTGGCTTAGGATCATGTGTTAACTGGATAAAACCTGGCTACGCTAAAAAAGATAAAATCCATCTAACCAAAAATGGATATAACTTAATGGGAGACTTAATGTTTTCTGCAATAATGAAAGAATACAACAAACACCTACAAACATTAAACAAAGAATGATTAAAGCAGTAATATACGATATGGATGGAGTCATTATTGATTCTGAACCACTGTGGAGAGAAGCTTTAATCCATTGTTTTAACAAGGTAGGATTTGATTTTACTCAAGACAAATGCAGAACAACGCAAGGTATGCGCTTAATTGAAGTAGTAGAATATTGGTACGCTCAACAACCTTGGGAAGGAAAATCTATCGTAGAAGTTGAACAAGACATTCTAACCAAAGTAACGGAGTTAATTGCTGAAAAAGGAATTGCTATGGAAGGTGTTTACGAATCGCTTGACCTCTTTAAATCCAAAGGATATAAAATAGCACTTGCCTCCTCTTCTGCTTCATCGTTAATAAACGTGGTATTAGATAAACTAAATATTAGAGATCAATTTGAAATTGTCAATTCTGCTGAGTTTTTAAAATTTGGAAAACCACATCCTGAAGTATTTATTAAAACCGCTGAAGAGTTAAATGTTCCGCCAATTAACTGTTTAGTTATTGAAGATTCATTTCATGGTGTTTTAGCTGCTAAAGCTGCTGTTATGAAAGTAATTGCTGTACCTGAAGAAAAATACCATAACGATCCTCGATTTAGTATTGCTGAGTACAATTTAAAATCATTAAAAGAGCTAAAAGACTTAACTTTTGAATGAAATAACTAACATATCAGAATGGTTTTCTTGGTTTTTTGGCTGGGAAAACATTAAAC
>JAQXDJ010000001.1 GCA_029251425.1 Vicingaceae bacterium | reverse complement strand
TTAACATTTTTTAAAACTTACCAACTTTTAATATCACTACTTTTATTAAAAATTCTTTCACTTTTTGAAAATAGAAACTTTTATAGCTCTCTCCTTTTTCCTTCTTCCAATATTCTCTATTGGTCAAACTGATAGTTCCTATACACTTTCTGGAACTGTAGTTGATGGAGTAAAGAACAAAATATTAACTGGAGCCCACTTACTTAACTCCCATAAAACTGGAACTAAAACTACCCTTAATGGTGAGTTTACTATCAATACATTTTACAACGACACTATTACCGTTAGTTATATAGGATATAAAACTATTAAATATATAACCCCAAAAAGGAACAAAGGAAAATACCTCACAAAGTTTAAACTTTATAGAGATTCAATAATGCTAGATGAAGTCGAAATATTTCCATATCCAACCTATAAAGAGTTCAAAAAAGCTTTTACCGCATTAAATAAAGAGGATGAAAAAATTCAAATTAGAGGTGTAAAAACTTATGTTGACATCGTAAATACACCTAAAAAACCAAGCATATTAAACCCAGCATCATATATTTATGACAGGCTATTTGACAAACAAGCAAAACTAAAAAGAAGATTAGATAAATACCGAAAAACAATTAAACAAGTTAAATAATAAAAGAGCTAATCCTCACCTTCACTATAAAAATCAGCAATATCTTCGTACTTAATTTTCTTTTCTTCATCAATAATATTTAGAGGCGTAGATTCTCCATCTCTCCACCTATAACACTTTAATTTATCTTTAAATACAGCCGATTTATATATTGATTTACCCAACAACATTCGTGCAGCCTCCTGAACTCCCTCAACTATTGATGGGTGTGGATGAATCATGTGAGCCAATTCCTCAATTCCTTTATTCATGTACATTAACAAGGCTATTGATTGAATTGCCGATGAAGCATGCGCACCGGCAGCTCGCATACCTAACACTTTCATGTCTTTATCATCCGAAACAATTAATTTAAAGAATCCTTCTGGATTTCCCATAGAAATCGCTCTTGCAATTGTTGAATAATCAACTTTAGCAATACGGTAAGGGATATTTTTTTCTCTCAACATTTTTTCGTTCGCTCCAACTGATGCCACAACCGGATTTAAGAACATTATTGTTGATACATTTTCGTAATTAATTGCTTTTA
Source organism: Vicingaceae bacterium (assembly GCA_029251425.1). Taxonomy (GTDB): domain Bacteria; phylum Bacteroidota; class Bacteroidia; order Flavobacteriales_E; family Vicingaceae. The sequence goes on along the minus strand of JAQXDJ010000001.1, from coordinate 1,055 downwards.
CAGGAAAATCTGCAAACATTTTAACTACTGCATGCCTAGCCTCCCTTTCCCCTACATTTACTAAAGGAATACGTCCTGAAACATCTCCTACTGCAAAAATATGTGGAACACTAGTTTGCGTATCAACATCACCAATATGAACTCCTCTCTTACTCATCTCAACACCCGCGTTCTCTATATTTAATGATTTAATATTAGGTATTCTACCTATCGACAATAATGCTTTTTCAACATTAATAACTTCAATATCACCATCCTCATTCTCTATCTCATACTCTACCATCCCATTTTTGGGTTCTATCCTTTTAAGGTTTGCTTTACGATGAATAACAACGCCTAATTTCTCCATATTTTTGGAAATCAATTCAGAAACATCCTCATCTTCAAAAGGCAAAATACGTTTAGCTCTATCAATTAAATGAACTTTTGTTTTTCCAAAATTGGCAAATATTGTTGCATACTCACAACCAATAACTCCAGCACCAACTATTACTAAACTTTTAGGAAACTCATCCATATGATGAATTCCATCACTGGTCATTATCGTTTTTTCATCAACCTCAACATCTGGCAATTTTCTGGGATGACTACCACTTGCAATAATTGTATGTTCTGCATAAACATGCTCCTCAGTCCCATCAGCCTTTGAAATTTTAATCTCTTTATCAGATACAAAGCTTGCTAATCCCTTTTCATAGGTAATTGCATTTGTTTCAGCATGTATAATTCTTAGATGACACGTTAATTGAAATTTACGATCAAAAACAGCTTCCTCAATTGAAGTTTTTACATCTTTAAATGATAAGTCTAACTTCTTTTCTCCATTCTTACTTAAATCTTCCTGCACCTTTCTAAACCTTGTTGAAAGCTCCCACATTGTTTTAGATGAAAGTGCTCCATCATAAATACCTGCCCCTCCTAGTTTTTCTTTTTCGATTAATATAACTTTTTTTTCAAAATCAATTGCTCTCATTGCCGCAGCATATCCAGCAGGACCGCCACCAATCACACATAAGTCGTACTTCTCCATAACAGAATTTTAATAGAATTTAAAA
>JAQXDJ010000456.1 GCA_029251425.1 Vicingaceae bacterium | reverse complement strand
AGATACATTTATAGATATTGGAAATCAACGTGTTTTGTTTCCAATGCGTGTGGATGAACATAATGAAAATGTAATTGAAGTAGTTACTAAAGAAGCTTCAGCAGGTTACTTGCAAGGTTATTCTGATACAGAGTTTATTGCTGAGCTGCCAATAATGAGTTTAGACTTTTTACCTACAGGTAAGCATAGAGCTTTTCCGATAAAAGGAGATTCGATGCATCCTTGGGTAAAAGATGGGGATGTGGTAGTTGCGGAGTTTATGGAGAATCCAAATGCAGTAAAAAATAACTTTTGTTATATCATCTTAACAAAAGATGATGGGTTGGTTTACAAACGTGTTTTTACAGGTAATTTGGAGAATAACTATTTAACACTTTCTTCTGATAATAAAGCGTATCAGCCTTATCAAATTCATACTTCCGAAATTATGGAAATATGGCAGTTTAAGTTGAACTTATGTATTGGACAATATGAGGAAGATGAGTTAAATCCTTCTAACATTCTGAGTTTAATGAGAAGTGTTGGAATTGAATTGAAGGACCTGAAAAAGAGAATTTCAGATTTGGAAATCAACTAAAAAGTACTTTTTATATTCAATAATAAATCAACAATAATCATTAAGAAAAACTGTTGATAACCTATTGAAAACGTTTCTTGTGAGCCTGATTAGTCGGGGCATTTTATAGTTATTTTTATTTCTTAAAATTCAGAAGGTTAATATGGCTGAAGAAGTAGTATATAGTGAAGATAATATTCGATCGTTAGATTGGAAGGAGCATATCCGAATGCGACCAGGAATGTATATTGGTAAGCTAGGAGATGGTGCTGCTTATGATGATGGAATTTATATTTTATTAAAAGAGGTCATTGATAATTCTATTGATGAATATGCAATGGGGCATGGAAAAACCATTGATATTAGTATTAGAGATAAAAAAGTTAAGGTTAGAGATTACGGAAGAGGAATTCCATTAGGGAAAGTGATAGACTGTGTTTCTAAAATGAATACAGGTGGAAAGTACGATAGTAAAGCTTTCCAAAAGTCAGTTGGATTAAACGGAGTAGGAACAAAGGCTGTAAATGCTTTGTCGAGTTACTTTAAGGTTGAAGCAATTAGAGAAGGAGAGTTAAAAAGGGCTGAATTTGAAAGAGGGAATCTAACAATAGATTCAAAAATTGAAAAAACAACATCGCGTAAAGGGACTAAAATGACCTTTATTCCAGATGAAGAAATTTTCAAGAAATTTCAGTATAGAACACAGCATGTAGAGAAGTTACTTTGGAATTATGCTTTTCTAAATACAGGGTTAACCTTAAATTTTAATGGAGAAAAAATCCATTCGGAAGAAGGCTTAAAAGATCTTTTAAATCAAAATTTATCCAATGATCCTTTATATCCAATTATCCATTTAAAAGGTGAGGATATTGAAGTTGCTATTACCCATACACAAGCCTATGGAGAAGAGTATTATTCGTTTGTAAACGGACAATATACACCGCAGGGAGGTACGCATCAAACAGAGTTTAGAACGGCTGTTGTGAAAACGATTCGTGAGTTTTACGGGAAGGATTATGATGCGGCAGATATTCGTTCATCAATTGTTTCGGCAATTAGTGTAAGGGTGATGGAGCCTGTTTTTGAATCTCAAACAAAAACAAAATTAGGTTCAACAGATGTAGGTCCTGATGGGCCAACAATGCGAACGTTTATTACTGATTTCTTAAAAAGAGAATTAGATAATTTTTTACATAAAAATGCTGAAGTAGCAGAAGCGATTCAGCGTAAAATAATGCAGTCGGAGCGTGAGCGTAAAGACATGGCGGGAATTAAAAAAATTGCCAAAAAAAGAGCGAAAGATGCTGCGTTACACAATAAGAAATTACGAGATTGTAGGGTTCATTACAATGATAATAAAGATGATGATAGAAAGAATGATACTACGCTTTTTATTACAGAGGGTGATTCTGCATCGGGTTCTATCACAAAATCAAGAAATGTAAATACACAGGCTGTTTTTAGTTTAAAAGGGAAGCCTTTAAATTGTTATGGTTTAACTAAAAAGATTGTGTATCAAAACGAAGAGTTTAACTTGTTGCAAGCAGCGCTCAATATTGAAGAGAGTGTAGAGGATTTAAGATATAACAATATTGTTATTGCAACGGATGCGGATGTTGATGGAATGCACATTCGATTATTGTTAATCACTTTTTTCTTGCAGTTCTTTCCAGATATTATTAAAAATGGGCATTTACAGGTGTTAGAGACACCATTCTTTAGGGTAAGGGATAAGTCAAAAACAATTTATTGTTATTCAGATTTAGAAAGAAGAAATGCAATTGAGGAATTAAAAGGGAAGCCAGAAATTACACGATTTAAAGGGTTGGGGGAAATTTCGCCAAGTGAGTTTAAGTACTTTATTGGAGAAGATATTCGATTGGAGCCTGTGGTAATTTTAAAGGATACTCCAATTCAACATTTATTAGAGTTCTATATGGGTAAAAATACGCCTGATAGACAACAGTTTATTATCGAAAATCTTAAGGTCGAAAAAGATATTGAGGATGAAAAAGAAGAAGAAAAGGTAGCATGAAAATAGTATTAGTAGCATTGTTGGTTGGTTGTTCGTTATTAGGGTTTTCTCAAAAATCCATTAATTCGGTACAGGGAGCAGCTGTTGAAGAGAAGATGCCTCAATTTCCTGGAGGGAACAATGCGTTTTATGATTATTTAGATGAGAATGTATTGTTACCAGAAGGTTTTGATGCAAAATCTTTTATGAAAGAAAATGGAAATCAGTTTGTACCTGTTTCTGTAGCGTTTACAATTGATGTAGATGGTTCAATTACGAATGTTAAAGTAATTGATGGTGAAGATGAGATGTTGGACGAGAAAGCAAAGCAAATTGTGGAAAGTATGCCAAAATGGGAGCCTGGATATAGAGATGGGAGTCCTGTAAAAGTACAATACGCAATACCAGTTCGATTTAATTTAATGTAATAAATGAGCGAAGAAGACAATATAGAAGAAAGAGACGAAGAGTTTGAAAGTGAAGGGAATGATGAGAATAACTTAGAAAATGTTATTCAAATTTCTGGAATGTACAAAGAGTGGTTTTTGGATTATGCTTCTTATGTTATTTTAGAAAGAGCAGTTCCTCACCTTAATGATGGATTAAAGCCTGTACAACGTAGAATTTTACATTCTATGAAAGAGATGGATGATGGGCGTTACAATAAGGTTGCAAATATTATTGGTAACACTATGAAGTATCATCCGCATGGAGATGCCGCCTGTTATGAGGCTATGGTGCTTATTGCACAAGATTTTTCATACCGTTATCCGTTAATTGATGGCCAAGGTAATT
>JAQXDJ010000443.1 GCA_029251425.1 Vicingaceae bacterium | reverse complement strand
AGTGGTCCTGTAAATAAGTTTAATTGATGTCCAGTAGTTACGGTAAAGCAATTATCATTATTCAGTTTTTCAATGTTATTTTTTGTCTTTTCAGAAACATTAAAACCATTGTTCTGGATAGTTAAAGCATTAGATAAAACAGTTCTGTTTAACTCTCGATCTCTTCTCTCTTTGATTTGCTTTTCAAATGATTCAATATTACAATCGTTATTATAAAAAGGTTTCAAGTCATTTTCACCTTCTAAATAATCTGACATTAATTTAGAAAAGTAACCTGTTTCTTGATATGGAATATGTGTTTTAATCATTTACTACCTCTCCGTACAAATCAAAATCATCTGCTCCAGTAATTTTAATATTAGCAAAATCGCCTATTCGTAAAAAATCATTTTCTGTGCTAACCAACACTTCGTTATCTACTTCAGGAGAGTCAAACTCTGTTCTTCCAACAAAATAACCACCTTCAGCTCTGTCAAACAATACTTTTAAGGTTTTTCCAATCTTTTGTTCATTTAACGACAATGAAATCCCTTGCTGAAAGTCCATCACTTCCTGTGCCCTTGCTTGTTTTTCCTCTTCGGGAACATCATCTTCTAATTCATAAGCCGTAGTATCTTCTTCATGAGAGTACGTAAAAACTCCTAAACGATCAAATTTCATTTCAGCTATCCAAGCTTTCATTTCTTCAATATCAGCTCTTGTTTCTCCAGGAAAACCAACAATAAATGTAGTTCGGATGGCAATTCCAGGAATTAAAGCTCTAACATCATTAATCAACTTTGTTGTTTTTTCTCTTGTTGCTCCACGTTTCATTGCTTTCAACATATTGTTAGAAGCATGTTGCAAAGGAATGTCTAAATAATTACAAACTTTTGGGTTTGCATTCATTTCTTCAATAATTTCCATCGGAAAACCTGTTGGGTAAGCATAGTGTAAACGTATCCACTCTATTCCTTCAACCTTAGAAAGCTCCCTCAATAATTCTGGCAACCTTCGCTCTCCATAAATATCTAATCCGTAAAAAGTTAACTCTTGAGCAATTAAAATCAATTCTTTAACACCTTTCGCTGCTAAATTTTTAGCCTGTAACACTAAATCTTCAATTTTAGTCGAAATGTGTTTCCCTCTCATTAAAGGAATTGCACAAAATGCGCATTTCCGATCACAACCTTCTGATATTTTTAAAAAAGCATAATGACTTGGAGTTGTGATAATTCTTTCACCAACTAGTTCATGCTTATAATCTGCCTTTAAAGTCTTTAAAAGCTTTGGCAATTCTCGTGTTCCAAAAAAAGCATCAACCTCTTTTATTTCGTCTTCTAATCCATCCTTATATCTCTCAGATAAACAACCTGTAACATATAATTTGTCAACTTCACCATCTTTCTTGGCCTCCGCATAACGTAAAATCGTATTTACAGACTCTTCTTTCGCATTATCTATAAATCCACAAGTATTAATGATCACAATTTCAGAATCATCCTGTTTTGCTTCATGCTCAACTTCAAAGCCATTTGCTTTTAACTGAGTCATTGTTACTTCCGAATCAAACAGATTCTTTGAACAACCTAACGTAATTACGTTTACCTTGTTTTTCTTTAGTGTTTTTGTCTTCAAACTATAATGTTTTTAAAAATACTTCAACTGCTTGCCAATACTCTTTATGCTCCGGAAACTTCTCCCACAAAGCTCTAGAGCCATGCTGACCTTCTGTTTTAGGTAGAAAATAATCTTTACCTATTGCAGGTATCGACTCGTAAATTTTCCACCAATTTTGTTTCTCTGATTTTGCTGATGTAATAAAAGTTGGCACCATAATATTTTGTGCACTTTCTCCAATAAAATTAGCTGATTCTCCCATACTCTCAAAATATTCTCCTGGAGCAAAAGCTAACACGCCATTAACTTCCACTCTTGCATCTCCAGCAATTTTTAATGCTAAAGCTGATGAGTAAGAACTTCCCCAAACAATAATTTTTCTTGCCATAGCATATTTAGATTTTGTGTATCGAATTGCAGCAATCATATCTTTTTCAGCATCTACATATTGAGTCGGCAACTTTTTAGCTGCTGCTCTTTGATGTGTTTCATTAATTACACCATTAATTTCTCCTCCCGAACGCTGATCAATTGCAATACAGTTATAACCTAATTTATTTAGTTTCGGAGCAATTTCTAAATACTCTCCTCTACTCCAACCTGCCTGATGAAATAAAATAATTAAAGGGGCAGTTGTTGGATGAGAAAAATACTTTTCTGCGGTAATTTTTAAACCGTCTTTAGAAGGGAAAATAACTTTCTCCTGAGCCGAAAGCTGAAAAGAAATAATTATCAATAATATAAATAGTAAAAGTACGTTTTTCATAGAAATTTTATCAATAATTATTTCAGACAAAGCCTATTACTCTTTAAAAAGAGAATCAACAAACTCGTATTTATTAAACACCTGTAAGTCATTAATCCCTTCTCCAACACCAATGTATTTTACTGGAATTTTAAATTGGTCTGAAATACCAATTACAACACCACCTTTTGCAGTTCCATCTAACTTTGTAATTGCTAAAGCATTAATTTCTGTAGCTAATGAGAATTGCTTGGCTTGTTCGTAAGCATTTTGCCCAGTAGAACCATCTAACACTAATAAGATTTCATGTGGAGCAGTAGGAACAACTTTCTTCATCACATTTTTAATCTTAGAAAGTTCATTCATTAGATTCACCTTGTTATGAAGCCTTCCAGCAGTATCAACAATTACTACATCAGCACCTTTAGCTTTAGCAGACTGTAAAGTATCAAAAGCAACAGAAGCAGGATCAGCATCCATACCTTGTTCAACTATTGGCACGTCAACTCTTTGTGCCCAAATCTTTAATTGATCAACTGCTGCAGCTCTAAACGTATCTGAAGCACCAAGCATAACACTTTTACCTTGTAACTTTAACTGGTTAGCCAATTTCCCTATAGTGGTTGTTTTTCCAACACCATTAACACCAACCACCATTATTACATAAGGATCTTCTTGTTCAGGAATGGTAAACTCTTTTTCATTCCCAGTATTATTTTCTTCTAATAAGGTAGCTACCTCTTCTCTTAGTACCTGATTTAATTCCGAAGTTCCTAAATATTTATCTTTAGCAATTCTTGCTTCAATCTTTTCAATAATTCTAAGAGTGGTATCAACACCAACATCAGACATTACCAACATTTCTTCTAAATTATCTAAAACCTCAGCATCTACAGTTGATTTACCACCAACAGCTCGAGTTAACTTTGAAAAAAAACTTTGCTTGGTTTTATCTAAACCCTCATCTAGTTTTTCTTTTTTGTCTTTAGAAAAAATATTAAAAAACGCCATTACTTAATAGTTATAAAAAAAGCTCCTTCCGAACACGAAAGAAGCTTTAAAATTACACAATTGTGTGATTATTTCTTTGCAAAAAAGTCGTTTACTTTTTCTTTAGTAACCATAGCTTCTTTAAAAGCATATGCTCCAGTTTTTTCTGACTTAACCATTTTTATAACTTTAGTTAAGTTCTTAACTCCTGATTGTAACGATGCAACTGTTTTCTTAGCCATAACTCTTAATTATTTAATTTCTTTATGTACAGTAACCTTTTTAAGAACTGGGTTGTATTTCTTCAACTCCATTCTGTCAGGTGTGTTTTTCTTATTTTTTGTAGTAATGTATCTAGACATACCTGGCTTACCACTTTCTTTATGTTCAGTACATTGTAATATAACTTGTACTCTGTTTCCTTTTCTTGCCATTTTTCCTTCGTTTAATTTTTAAGGGACTGCAAATTTAGTAATTTATTTCTATTTAGCGTTTTGAAATTAAATTATTTTAAAGAATATTCACTTCTCTTTCTAATGTTATTCCAAATTCAGCTTTTACTGATTCAATTATCTGCTCAGACAACGCATATATTTCACTTCCTTTAGCTCCCCCATAATTCACTAAAACCAAAGCTTGCAAGTTATGCACACCATAATTTTCAATACGTTTACCTTTCCAACCACATCTTTCTATTAACCATCCAGCAGCCATTTTAAAACCGCCATTATCCTGAGGATAATTTGGTGCTGTTGGGTATTGCTCTAAAATTCTATTTTTCTGTGCTTCAGAAACAACTGGATTCTTAAAAAAACTCCCTGAATTTCCTATCTTTTTAGGGTCAGGCAATTTGCTTGATCGAATATTAATCACAGCATTACTTACATCTCGAATAGTAGGTGATGAAATGCTCATTCGCTGTAATTCATTTTCTATTGCCCCATACGATGTATTAATTTCTGCTTTTTTCTTTAATTTGAATGTGACAGCAGTTATAAAATAATTTCCTTTTTCGGTTGTTTTAAAAATACTAGTCCTGTACCCAAACAGACATACTTTGTTTGAAAATGTTTGAATTGAATAATCTTTTAAATTAAATGCTTCCACCTCTGTAATTACATCTTTCACTTCTACCCCGTACGCTCCAATGTTCTGCATTGGGCTTGCTCCTACATTACCAGGAATTAAAGACATATTTTCAACTCCAGCATATCCTTTTTCAATACAATAAAGAACAAACTCGTGCCAAACCTCTCCGGCCCCAATCTTTAAAGCTATTTCAGAATTAGTTTCTGAAACAACACTTATTCCTTTTAGATTATTTTTAATAGCTAATCCCTTAAAATCTTTTGTAAAAAGTAAATTACTTCCTCCACCTAAGATTAAAAGAGATTCATTATTATCTTTTAAAACCGCTTTTAGTTCATCAACATTAGTTACCTCAACAAAACTTAAAGCCTTAACATCAATACCAAATGTATTGTATGGTTTTAATGAAATATTTTTTTTGATTTCCATTGGAAACAAATTTAAAGAAAAGAATTAATGGTAAAACTATTTCTCAAGTAAAACAACAACGTAAGCAGAAACTCCTTCTTCACGTCCTTCAAAACCTAAACGCTCAGTTGTAGTTGCTTTAATAGAAATATCCTCCTCTTCAATTTCCATAGTATTTGCAAGTACTTTCCTAATTTGATCCATGTAAGGACTCAATTTTGGTTCTTGCAAAGCAACAGTTGCATCTAAATTACCAACAGAAAATCCCCTTGTCCCAATTATCGACATTACTTTTCGCAACAACACCTTACTGTCTATACCTTTATATTGATTGTCATTTGGAGGAAAGTGAAAACCGATATCCCTCATATTTGCCGCACCTAAAAGCGCATCACAAATAGCATGTATTAAAACATCTGCATCTGAATGACCAACTGCCCCTTTAGTATGATCTAATTTTATCCCACCTAACCAGAAGTCTTTTCCTTCCTCTAACTTATGGACATCGAAACCAAAGCCTACTTTTATCTTCATAGTTTAGTTAGCATTTTCATTTTGACTTTTAAAGTCATCAAAATTGAACATTAATGAGAATCTGAATGTATTAGCAAGTGGATTATCTTGTGTAAGAGGAATCAAATAAGAAAAATCAATAGCAAAAACACTCATTTTCAAACCCAAACCTGTTGTGATATACCTTCTATTTCCTTTAGTTGCTGCTTCATGAAAATAACCAGTTCTAACAGCAAATTGCTTGTTGTACCAATACTCTAAACCTGCAGAAATATTATACTCTTTTAATTCTTCAGAAAAACCTCCAGGAGCATCACTAAATGATTGCATTATACCAGTCACAATTGGCACATCAGGGTTTTTACCTGCAGCTACTAATTGATTCCCATCATCATCAAAGAGAGGACTTCCATTATCATCTGTAGCATAAATTGGAGGTGTTGGAACCAACAATTTATTAATATCAGTTAAAACAGTAATAGAATTATAATCATCTAGTAAAAATGTTGCAGAAGGACCAAATCTTAAGTTAATTGGTATGAAATCTGCAACGGCATCATTTGTATATGAAATTTTTGCTCCAACATTAGATATGCTTAAGCCCATATTCAATATTGCATCTTGTCCAAATATTTCAGCTTCATCATTTGTATAAAAAACACCTACATCAACAGCAAAAGACTTTCCAGCCTTAGTATCGGCACCTCCAACAGCAATTCCTCCAGTTAAATTTGAATAAATATACCTTAATGCTAAACCTCCAGAAAATCGCTCTCCAAACTTCTGACTATAACCAACATCAACAGCAAACTCTGCAGGATTAAAATCTCCAATTGCATCACCTTGATCATTTGTAAACTTAATATCCCCTAAAGAAAAATATCTCAAAGATCCTCCTATTGCTCCTTGATCTCCAACCTTCTTATACATACTTATATAAGATAAATTAATATCCGGAACCAACCTTCTTAACCATGGAGAGTATGATACAGATACTCCCATTTCTTTTTCAGCAAACGCCATTTTGGCGACATTCCAGTGCATTGAATTTGCATCAGGAGAAGAAGACACGCCAACATCCCCCATTGCACCCGCTCTAGAATCAGGAGCAATCAACAAAAAAGGAACTGCTGTTGTAATGGTATTTAACTGTAAAGCACTTTGCTCTAACTCTGTTTCGTTTTGCCCATAAACATCAGCGAATATTGACATTATTACAAGCGATACAAATATTTTCTTCATTAATTCTTTATTATAAATAGTGGACAAATATACATTTTTTATATCATCATAAAATGATGTTCTACGAGAAACGCTATTCTTAATGCTATATTGTAAGCTATCTTAAAATAACTAATTTTTGATATTTTTCTGCTACAGAAAAATTCTCCGTTCTTACCTTTAATCGATAGACATAAACCCCCCTACCTATTCGATCTCCATATTGATCTAGACCATCCCAAGTAATAGATGTAGATCTAAATCCTTCATTCAAAATATGTTTTTCAATAGTCTTTACCAATTTTCCTGAAACAGTAAACACTTGAACTTGAGCATACAATTGCTTACCAGGCTGATTATGCTCAAACCAAAACTCTGTATATGTAGTGAACGGATTAGGATAATTATAAACCCGCTCTAATTTTATATCCCTTGAATCAACTACGACAAACTCTATAGATGCTTCTGAAGAATTATTATAAACATCCCAAACTTTCAAGGTCAACTTATGCCTACCTTCTTTTAATTCTGATAATGGAAATGCAATTTTACCAGATTGATAACTATTTAAATCTGCCTCATAAAAATCATTCAAAACAAAAGACTCATCAGTATTATCATCTAAAACAGCAACAATATCATGACCTATCCCATTACCAACCATATTAATACCATGCAAATCACTAATATTAGCGAGCAGGATTGGGCTATCATCAGTAATTCCCCCAAAAACAAAATTTTCATCATTCATAAATAAATCAATCTCTGGACCAACATCATCTACTTCATAATCATCTGATGTACCTCCTATATAAAAATCTGTATGATACCCATTTGCATCTACCACCTGGTTTTGAGCATAATAGCTCAACTTACCATTTCCATAATTATAAGAAATATCTTTGGGCACAACAAATGTGTATGAAAAATCTCCATTTACAACACTCACCTTTCCTTTAAACAACTTACTGGTTTGAAGATTAAAACTAAAAACACCCTCCCCATCATTATTCAAAGTATTTACTTGCTTAGTTTTATCAAAAACTACTGGAGAAATAACACCATTAAAACCACTCAATTTATTCCCGTTCTGATCTACAACCTCACCAGTTATAGTAACTTTCCCTAAAGACTTTATCGTATCGGAAGAGGAAACATTAGCTCCGTTAATTTTTGTAGTTTTTACATCATGAACCGGATAAGCTAGTTTCAAAGCAGGGTCTCCTAGCAATGTGAAATTTCTATTATTAAATGTACTTATATTTTCCGGCCTATTTTTAATACTTACAAACAACTCCCCCATTGTCGGCATCTCACCATTAACAGGTGTAAAAATCTCCTCATAAAATGTCTTATTCAGAGTAAAATTAGGATTGGCAAAAACTAAACGTACAGTAGTTAACAAGCCTATGCCTCCTCCTGGGTTTAACAAAACAAGTTCTCCTGCTGTAGTTCTAGCAGGGTCATCAAATCTACTAAACTCACAAGTAGCTGTTACAAACAAAGGAAAACCTGAAATACTTGTATTTTCCCATGAATTAACATCCTGTACAGTCAACACTCTTTCATGAGCCCACCCCGTTTCGCCTCCGTGTCCAGTATAATTAATAACTAGAGAGCCCGATTCCACAGCCGAATTAATTGCATTATTAACATTAGGATAACGACTTCCTCCAGGGGTTGATTGTTGAGCAAAAGCGTCAAAAAATATTTTATTTACATTATAATCCTTGTGAGTTGTATCCATAATTGTTGCCAAGCTATTCGATTGTGTCATATGTAAATTATTGTCTTCGTCATCTCCAATAAACACAAACTCATTACGCCATGCTTTTAATGAGTTGGGCGTATTGTAATTCAATATTTTACTAACTACATTATCAGCTTCTTCCTGGTTTTTAACTGGCAACCTACCTATTGCAATATCCACTATCTCTGCATTACTCCATGTACCCTCAGTCTGATCTAACAATCCATAATAATCATCAGAAACCAAAGAGCCGATAACAGCCATAGATTCTGGCGATTGATAAGTAGGAATAAAATTAGTATTACCTACAACTCTATTTTTATTATCATACGAACCATCTCCAAAAAGCAATAAGTACTTTGGTAAATCTGATATCGAAGTTGCTTTTTCATATAACATTCGTAAAAAATCTCTAATTGCAACAATATCCTGAGAACCCGAAGAAAACTCATTATATATCTGTTGTGGAGTTACAACTACAACACTTAAGCCATCCTCACTCTCATGAAAATTAGCCACCTGATCAGCTTGCCCAAGAAAATCTGGGTGACTCACTATTACCATATCAGCCTGATTAATAGCGTGCAAATTTTGATTTACAACTTTTCCTTTTGAAAAAATTTGCGTCTTATAATTATCATTAAAGGCCACAAACTCTCTTAAATTATTAGTGCTTTGAATAAAAGAATAAACATTACCACTAAAAACATACTGCTGTTCTCTTACATTAAATGGATCAGAAACATCCCAAATTTTATTAACAGAACCACCTGCTCCACCTAATCTAAATTCAGAAACATTTCCAACACCTAAAGAATTAATATCTCTAAAAAAAAGTTGATCACCATGCATTATTAAATTTCTTCTTGCATTCAATTGAATCTTATCTAACCAGCCAACAGAAACAGAAGAAGGTTTATTATAGCTAATATTTATATTAACTAAATCGTTAGTTAAACCAACAACTAGTTCACCGTTGTCAATCCTAGCAAAAGTTGACGCATACTTATTCACATCAACTGCTGAAATAGAAACAACATCTGTACCCCCCAAAGCGGACAAAGTAAATGAGCTAGAACCTCCAGATCTTGCAGCAACAGAATAGTCAATTTCAACTGGAATTGAAAGGTTTGCATTTGGGAAATTAAATGTAAAATCATAGGTTGTTTTAACATCAAACACATCTCCAAACCATTTGTCACCAGACTTAATCAAATTAACCAAATCTCTCTCATAATAATCATAAGCATTAAATTCATTAACAACCATATTAGCAGAAGAAAGAGAATTTTGTGACATAATCCTTTTAGGTACTTCTCCAGTATTATTAAATGTTAAAAAATAAAAAGTTGTATCACTAAATTTATTCATTTCGTGTTCAAACTTGCTTACTCCATCATAACTCCACAAATGGGGTGATTGCCCATAAAACAAGACATAATCATTTTGATTAAAAACCCCATCTGACGAACCAATAACTTCGATTGAATTTTGAACTAAATCATCCTCTCTAAAATCCGAATTTAAAGTTGGAAGCATTTTCCCACCATTACCATACAACTTAAAATCGTTAGGGTTTAAATTATCAATATCAATACCTAGATTTTTTAAAAACTGATACGAAATCTTATAAATTCCATCATCAACAACAGCAATCTTATACCAATCCCCACTAGCTAAAAGAGAGTTTGACCCAAAAGACTTTTGATTAGTATAACTTTTATTACTAGGTACTGTGACTACTAAAATTTCAAAACTAACAACCCTTTTCAGCTTCCCTGTGTTATCATCAAGAACTATTGGAGAAAAACTTACAATCCCCACACTCTGCTTTTTATCTATTGCGTTATTATACTTTACATCTATAAAATTTTTAATAAATTCTATCCCTGCATATACATCAGAATCACTTACATCTTCAAACTGAACATTTTTTATAGAAACCTCTACAATTTTTTCATTTTTCAACTCAACTCCTTCAGAATAAATGGCTAGATAATCTTTTCTACTATCATAACTAACACCTTTAAACGAAAATGCTTTTTTTTGAACCCCAACTTCAGTTTTATATGTAATATCCTTCCCCCATTGAATTTCCCTTTCAATAGTAATATTTCTTGAAAACAAGCAAATAGGCGACAAAAAAGCTAGAAAAAATATTATCAAGCCATTTATTCTGAAGGAGTTG